>NZ_NJGW02000009.1:0-211002 GCF_002216225.1 Pandoraea sp. CB10b_02 | reverse complement strand
GCCCTGAAATACCGCTCGCCTCGCGAGTTCAGGCGTAATGCGGTGTCATCAACCTAACGGTGTCCGCGTGTCCTGAGTTACAGGGGCAACTCCACTGACACCCCCGAGTACCTCGACGCCGGGATGTCCAGCGAACAGGTTGTACGACATATCCTTGAAGTCATCACCACAGCACTTGGGGAGCTGGACCGCCTGCGCAAGGATGGATTATAGCGGCCGCGACCAGTGTACGCGCTGCAGTGCGCAGTATGAATCTTGCGCTGCAATACGTCATTTTTTGGCCTTCGGCTCGCCACGATGACTCTCGCCAGTTGTTTCAGACATAAAAAGCGCTCATAGGCCCCACAATTTTGTCACCGCGCAGCTGGAAAAGTGGTTTACACGAAAATTCAATGGGCTACCAAGGGGGCATACTATCGTCGGCCTAAACCGGACGACTAGCATGTCAACAGTAAGTATGCAAGTGACCGTATCTCGCACGACAATTCAGATTGTGGCGGTGCCGGACACGGGGATGGCCAATATTTTCATCGTGGACAACAATGATGGCAGTCATCAGCTACAAGTGGTTCCGATTCGCCAATACCTGCGTGCCGGCACGGCCGTTGAGCTAGCCGCCAGTCACGTCCTCGAATTCGCCGTGGCCGCGATTGAGCGACATATGCACCAACAGACGCACTGAACATCGGCGTCGCCCGACAGATGCTTGCATATCAAATCGCGCACTACGCCGCGAAAGCGGGATGGCGAAGCCCGACATGGACCGCGCCCCTTCACGACGGAGAGCGGGCGCTTGTCCGGATTTCGGCTTGCGCGCCAACTGCATTCACGGCCATGGGAATCGTGTTGCGACAATGGCGATAGGCGGCACATTTATCGCAGCCGAAGCCACGCGCCTCTTGCGACACTGGCATGTCTCGGAATTGTGGTGCACATCTCGTTTATGCTTGCGCCACATCGGGGGCATGCGCTTCGGATCCTCAAGATAGGGAAGGGCTGACGCACGAGTGCACGACCGTCACTGAGAAAACCGTTCTCAGTAGACCTCGTCGCCGTGGTGAGCTGACTCAACGCAGAGGACGACGAGACCCATACCAATGTCCCTCGGCAAGACCAAGGGGCGCATCCGATCCATATCACCCAGCATCTCGGCTAACTTCGCAAGGCGCGCATGTCATCGAGAACTGGCACAACAGCAAGCGCAATGAGGACAATTGCAAGAGGAACAATTGAGGCGAAGCCGACGTTGCGGAAACCGAATGCTCCTGCTAGTCCACCCGTTACGAATGCCAGCAATAGAGATCCGAGAAGATTTAGTTTTTGTCGGTCCGCGCGAACGACATCCCGGCAGCTTGCTCGAGTGTTCCAATAACATAGCTTACCAAGCTCAATCCCGATATCTGTCACAAGGCCAGTGACGTGTGTCGTACGTATCTCCGCCTTCGAGATCTTTGTAATCATGGCGTTCTGCAGCCCCATCACATAGCAGAGGAGGCAGACGGTTGCAGGTACAAAGAGCACATGGCGCGTTTCGAGTCTTGAGCCAAGAAGGCCGAAGAAGAGCAGCAGTGTAGCTTCAAGCATCAGCGGCATCGCGTATTGGCTGCTCAAACGCTTACGGCGGCCCCAATTGATCAAGATAGCGGACGTGGCGGCGCCAACGAGGAAAGAGAGCAAAGAGCAGCACCCTGCCACGACGACCTTGATGTCGCCCAGCACGACGCTATCGGTCAGCGATGACACGATGCCAGACATATGCGATGTGTACTGGCCAACGGCGAAAAATCCACCGGCGTTGGTCGCACCCGCGACGAACGCAAGCGATCTTCCGAGGCGGCGATTCGTCGCGTCGTTGCGCTCGGGCGTTGTAAATTCGCGGAGGTAATTGATCGGCATGACCACCCCGAGAAATCGGCGGCGACTGAGCTTTCAGAGCGTCCCAGTGATTGGCAAGATCGTAACACGATCTCCCTATATGGGGAACGGGGTGGTTTCGATAGTGAAGCGCCTCAAACCTGCCTTAGCCGGTGGCTGCATGCTTGTTGGAACCGTGATCCGGCCTACCCTGCCTGGGTTCCGCCGCTGACCTCGCTCCTTGCAATCTCGCTGTTTCTTCGTGATCGAACACGAGCATTCTTCCCATTGCTTCCCGGAAAATCTTTAGTGAATCGGCAAAAGGTCGCCGGAGCGCGCACTCACCGCAGGAAGCCGATCGCGACGCACGCGCGCAGTTGTGACCCCGCCCCACCTGGCCGCAAAATCGAGCGGTTTTTATGCACGCACGCACCAGGCGTTTCGGATCGTCTGCTGCGGGCCGCGCTGCGGTCGGTGAGCGAATTTTTCTACGCAGTGTTATGCGCTCTGATTATGCAGTCTCGCCGTCGCCCTGGGCGGGCGCGGAGACCGCTCCGGACAGAGAGGCAAGGCGAAGAATGGCTTCCAGGCGTTGGGCGTCTGACATATAGCCGGCTTCGCCCTGCTCGATACCGAGTTCGACCATTAGGCAGCGCCACAGATCAAATATGCCGATCGCGGCGCCGAGGTGGATGTCAGCAGCATGGCTGCCGCGCGGCCGTGACGCGGCTTCGGTGAGATGGTGCCGGATCTCGCGTTCTGCGCACGCGGTGATTCGCTCGTAAGTGAGATGCACTTCCATCACAAGGCACTCCTTGGGCGGGACGACTCAACGTCCGGCCGATGCTACCAGCCCAGTCTACAGCCGCCTGTGAGAAATGGTAATGCACGGATGCTTGGGCCTTGCGGGGATGTGCCGCAGCCGTTGCGCGGCTCGATGCGCAATCGCTAATTGCGCGTGAATTACATTGTTGCGGTTAGGCAGTCTAGACAGCTAACCAATGCAGTGAGCATGTACGCGCGAGCGTTGGAGATGGTTCCCGCATTTACGAGGGATGTCACGGCTGATGAAGTGCGTGAGGCGATTCGTCAGGTTGACGAGATCATTAACAATGCGCTGCCCCCGGGTAGGGGCAGCGCTGACCTTTCGATGAGCAACTTGAGCGCGCGGCGCGGTCAGGTTATCGGCGCCGAGTCGATGTCCGTCAAGCAACGAAGCGTCGCCGATAGTGGTGCCATCGGAGACTCAGTGCTGATATCGGTGTGTTTGGGTGTAGTTTTTCAAATGTGCATCGTTGCGATCGACGGGGCGTTGCTTTTCCTCGTCGCGCAGCTTTTGCAGGAACGCGGCCTTCTGCTTTTCTGCGAGCTGCGTTTCCACGATCGCGATTCGACTCTCATCGATGTTGTGAAGAACGCTGATCGACTGAGCGAACCCCAGAATCCATACACACGCGATCGGGAAGAGCACGTAAGCCGCCGAGAACGAACCGACCGACAAGTGGGCGTCCAGAGGGACGGATGCGAGCCCAATCACCAGCGTTATGGCGTTGATCGCGATCGTGCGCAGAATGCCCTTCCGAAAGGTTCGGGCTCGAGCTTGAGCATGCTTGCGCTGATCAATTGTCAGATCATCGAGCTTCTCGAACGCGGACAATCGGTTGAATGCGATTACCCAAGTCGAAGTTAGGGCCGTCGCGATGCCGGACAGAATGCCGGTGAAGCCAGCGGTGTTCGTTACGAACGCGATGAAGCTGGGCGCCCACTTCTGGAGCGCCCACGCTGCAACTAGTCCGAGAACAAAACCGGCGAGTTTCACAATGCTTCAACTGGGTTTGATCGTTCCACTATCGACGATGGCTTCCAACCAAGACCGCATGACCTCATACGCATCACTGACATCGAGTACCCCATCGTAGCTACCAACGGGCTTGTATGCCTGTACCCTGAAAGCGGATCCATCGAGCTTTGCCATGCCTTTCACCTCAGCCTGGAAGAAACTGGGGTCGTCTACGTGCCGGAGCTCATGCATGATCTTCCTCATGACCTCGTCGTTCCCGGTTTCATCCTTACGGTGGCCGACGACCTTGATCTGTAGTCGAACCTGGATGTCTGGGATAGAAGTGAGTTCATCGAGCTTTAGCGCCGAGAACTCCTTCTGAGAGAGTAGCCCCTTCAGAACGTCGATACCAATGCCTTTTGCCACTTTGTCGACGGCAGCAGCAACCATCGATTTCCCATGAGCATCTGAGACACCAGCCGCAGGTTCGCTGACCAATGGAGCACCGATAGACAGGCTTTTGATCGGCGCCTTCTCAAGCTTTTTCCGGGTGTCTTCGGGGATCACATCGCTCAATTCTACCCGCTGGGTCCCGTCGATGCAGCCCGCTGTTACAAGTAGCCAGTTGAGGTGCGCTTCGAAATCGCTGGTTCGTTGAGCTTTTGACTGTATCAGGACGACATGGTTTTCTCTGACCCCAAAATACAGCGGTGCCTCCGGAAACTGTTTCCCGGCGGGCGGCGCCAGCTTTGATACATCGAGCTCGTCCTTTTCTTCATCGATGGCGGTGTCGATGACGAGCTGGTGTTTGCCCGGCGAATACAGGGTCAGTACGCCAAAGTTCAGGCCGCTATAGTCTCGTGGTGAATTGATAAATCGCATCCAGCTTTGGCCAGAGACTCCTTCTACGTCGGCGCCGCCTTCGGTCAAGGATTCTTGTCGTTTGGCGACTTTCAGCTTCTTGAGAGCGCGTGCCAAAAGGTCCTGAAGCGTCAGCTTGGACGGTTGCAGAAACGTTGCCTGTTTGTAGAACAGCTGCTTGCGAAGTGCTTTACGAGCCAAACTTTGCCCCCGATAGTGTTGTGCCTCGATTTTTTGCGGTGGTCCGCCGCATGATTTTTGGTCGAGTCGGACAAGCGTACGACATCGAAACTCGGGGCGCAGTCTAGCGTAAACCCATGGGCCGATAGCTGGTAAGGGGGCGTGCGCTGATAAAACTCCGAAGGCAGTGTTCGGATGTCGCCGGCGGAGGATCACGTGCGAGGTGCCTCGCAGCGAGACATGCGCAATGAACTGAGCGTGGGCCCAGAGAACTGTCCCAACTCTCAACGGAAGCACGTGGACGGTCCTGATATTAGACGCTGTCTAATATCAGAACTGCGAGGGCAAAGAAAAAGGGCTTAGCATCGCTGCTAAGCCCTTGAATTCTTTGGTGGGGCGTGAGTGACTCGAACACTCGACCTACGGATTAAGAGTCCGCTGCTCTACCAACTGAGCTAACGCCCCAACGAGACCGAGATAATATCGGCTCTTATGCATGGGGTCAACCCTTAATGGTGAAAATCCGCGAAAAAGGCCCTAGGCGAGCAGCGGAACGAGTTCGAATGCCAGCACGGCGAGGACGGCGCCAACGACAACGAGAAGCGAGCGCCAGCACATTCGGATGGCCCCCTTGCAGGGCATCGCACCCACGACGATCGCGCCGAACACGGCAAGCGCGAACATGCTGACGAGTTGAGCGTTGGAAAGGTGGGGCATGATCATTGCCGATCTCCCTGCCGCAATCACGCGAGTTGGAACGCGTTTCAAGTATAGAAAGCGGCCCTTTCCAAGCAAAGCGGCGCGGCAACCGGGATTTCCCCAGTGCCGCGCCGTGCGGTGCTGCGATGCGATGTATCCGAATTCGCGCTGTGCTGACGTCGCACGCGAGCGCCCGGGCCCGCCGGACGCCGCGCGTGGATCGTCATCGCCGTGAGCGCGTTATTCCGGCAGATCGAGAATCAGGATGATCGTCCAGGCGTCTTCGCCTTCGTGATGATACTGACGCTCGACCACGATGAACGGTTGCTTCTTGTCGCCCTGACCGAGGAACAGCACGTCGCCCTCGGCCGGCATGCATTCGATCGGCGGCAGGGCGAGAGGGGTGCCCTTGGGGACGAGACGTTCGGCCTTCTTCGCTGCGCGCTCCGTCCACTCGATATCGAATTCGATCTGACTCACCGGATGATCCTGTTTATGCAAATTGAAACGGCTGCATGGTAGCACGCAGCCTGCGCGCACCAACGAAAAAAGCCCGCTCCCTGGGCGGGGAGCGGGCGAAAGTCCCATGCGATAACGGGGAACGCATGGGGACAGGAGATGCGCCCGTAGGCAATCCGGTACGGCATGCCGGACCCGAGGGGAAGTGAGCGGGTACGGCGTGCGGCCCGGTTGCCCGATAAGGCGTGGGCGCGCGCCTGTCGGTGGGACGATACGAAGGGATGAAACGATGAAGTGGCGAGGTCGCAAGATGACAAGGTGACGCAACGCAGGCAGGCGATGCCTCCTGCCTGCGCGCGTCATGCCGCATTGCCGGATCACGGCAACACGGCGAGGGGCGGTGTGACTCGCGCCGGACGGCCCCGGGAACATCCAGACATCCGATGCGATTCGTTCGCGCGGCGCACGCGATGCCATCGACGCGCTGCGCGTGCGGCAACGATCGCCGGGACCACGCACCGCGACGTCAGGCTTGCGCCATGCGGCCGCGTGAACTTACGGATTGGAGCGCCGAATTTCGCCGTTCTGGCGCGCCTGCACGAGTTCCTGATAGACCTGAGCGCGGCTCTTGGCCGGCGCCTGGCTCTTGAACGTGGCAAGGGCCGGATACTCGTAGTCATTTTGCGGGATCAGTTCCTGAGCCCGGGCGTCGGCCAGTTCCTGCCTTACCTGGTCACGGGTGATCTGCGAGGTTTGCGGCACCCACGCAAGTTGCGAACCTTCAGGATAGGCGTCACTGGTGCGTGCGGCCTGGGCGAAAACCGAACCTGCGGCGGCAGCCAACATGGCCGAGACGAGCGCCGAAGCGATGAGCTTGCGATTCATGGCGATAACTCCTGTTCTTCTGTGTTGCGGGGGCGCGCAATGCATGGGTACCGGCTTTGCCGGTATGCGTTGTGCGCGACCGTTGAAGGCAGTGTAGGCCTGGGGCTATCGCAGAAAAACGGCAATTGAGCCAATAAATAATTACGCGAATCGCAACAATCGAGGCGCGGCTATCGAGTGGGCGCCCACCGGAAGGCGGGGGAAGGCGGGGGAAGGCGGGGGAAGGCGGGGGGGCGGTCGGGAAGGCGGCCGAGCCGGACGGACATTGCGCTCGCGGCAACCCGAAGCCGACACGAAAACGCCACCCGAAGGTGGCGTCGGTACGTGGCCGGCCGGGCTGAGACAGATGCGCGATACTCAGCGTGTCGCAATGGCGACGGCCGCGCCGGCCATGACCGTGCCGGTGGCGCGGTTCAGGCGTCGCACCGCGCGTGCCGAACTGAGCAGGCGTCGCGCCCGGGCGGCGAGCACGATATAGGTGCCGAACACGAGCGTGAGCACCGCCAACGTGACGCCGACGACTTCGAGATAACCGAGCGCCGTCACGCGCTGGAGATCCAGCAGGTTGGGCAGCAGCGCGAAATAGAACACGACCACTTTCGGATTGCCCATCGTGACCGACAGGCCGCCGAGAAAGAGGCGCCACGATCGTTCGCGCGGCACGGCGGCCATCGGCTCGGTCGGCGCAATCGCCGGGGCGTGCCACATCTTCCATGCGAGATAGAGCAGATACGCCGCCCCCGCGTACTTGATCGCGAGGAATACGCCCGAGAACGTGTGTGCCAGCGCAGCGACGCCGAGCACCGCGAGCGTGAGCCACACGACATCTCCGATCGCCACGCCGGCCGTGAAGGCGATGGCGCCCTGCGTGCCGCGCCCGAGCACGCGCGCGACGATCGCGGCAATGCCGGGCCCCGGGGTGCCGGCGCCCACGAGCAGGGCCAGCGCAAAAGTCAGCAAATGTGTCCAGTCCATCAGCGCGTCTCCTCGCTTCGACGACAAGTCATCATGCACGAGAGCGCGGCCGCGCCGTGCGCTCGATGCTCACATCGATCCGTTTCGCCTCAGGCCCCGATCCACGGCAGACCGCGGAAGCACCACCCGCTCACTTGCTTGCGGTGTCCGGCGCTGTCCTTGTCGCCTTCGAAGCCCTCGAGAATGTCGAACGACTGCGTGTAGCCCGCTTCGTAAGCCACCTTCGCCGCGGCCTTCGAGCGCGCAGCGCTGCGGCACAGGAACAGCAGCGGCGTGTTCTTGTCCTGTGCCTGCGACGCGAGTTGCTCGAGGAAATGCTCATTGGGCACGCCACCCGGGTAACGCACCCATTCGACGTTGGCGTACTGGCCGTCGGGGACTTGCGGGCGGCCGACCCAGTCGAGTTCGGCGCGCGTGCGAACGTCGATCAGACGCACGTTGGGATCGGCGTTGAGCAGGGCCAGCGCCTCTTCCGGCGTCACGGCACCCGCGTAGGCGAGCTGGCCGCTGGCGCGGCGTTGGGCGGCTTGCTCGAGAATGGCTTTGGCGCTTGTCATATTGCTGTGATCTCGTTGGTCGATGGTTTGTCCTGCATTCTAGCGTGCCCTCGCAGCGAGATGCGCTTTGCGTGACATCCGGTCGTCTCCCGATACGTCACGAGGCCGTCCGCTACGTGCCGAGGACGTCCGATACGTCCGATACGTCCGATACGTCCGATACGTCCGAGCGTCGGATACGGCGGACGGCGGATATGCCAGATACGGCGCACCGCGGACGGGCTCGGCCCGCGTTTCGACACGACGGCGTTTCAGGACGAAGGCATCAAAGCGGTGCGTCGCAATGCACGATGACGGGTCGCGAATGTCGTCTGGCAGCACTAAAAAGGTGCATAATCGCAATATGCCCCATATTGGGGATGTGGGAACCGGAAATGCACCAAAGTGGGGAATGCCGGTCCGCGAGCAGGGAATTCGGGCGAGCGCGCCCTCGCCCGGTTATTCCTTTAGAAATCAGGGGGACGGCGCGCGGCGAACCGGACATCCGGTCAGAGGTGAGGGGGTGGCACGCTTCCTGCTTATCACTGGCGAATCCGAACACGGAGTTCGTTAAGAGGGTGCGGCGATGCGGGCGACGAGCGCCAGCAGCGCCAGATTGAATCTTTCGGGAGATAGCATGAGCAAATCTGTGGCAGATGTGATGAATCTGGTCAAGGAAGAAGACGTCAAGTTCGTCGACTTCCGCTTTACCGATACGCGCGGCAAGGAGCAACACGTCTCGGTGCCGGTGTCGCACTTCGACGCCGACAAGTTCGAGAGCGGCCACGCGTTCGACGGTTCGTCGATCGCCGGTTGGAAGGGTATCGAAGCCTCGGACATGCTGCTGGTGCCGGACGCCAACACTGCCTATATCGACCCGTTCTACGAAGAAAGCACCCTGGTGCTGACCTGCGACGTGATCGAGCCGGCCGACGGCAAGGGCTACGACCGCGATCCGCGCTCCATCGCCAAGCGCGCCGAAGCCTACCTGAAGAGCACGGGGCTGGGCGACACCGCCTTCTTTGGTCCGGAGCCGGAGTTCTTCATTTTCGACTCGGTCCAGTGGAACACGGACATGTCGGGCACGTTCGTGAAGATCAACTCGGAAGAAGCGCCGTGGTCGTCGTCGAAGGAATTCGACGGTGGCAACACCGGCCACCGTCCGGGCACGAAGGGCGGCTACTTCCCGGTGGCGCCGGTCGACACGTTCCAGGACATGCGCTCGGAAATGTGCCTGCTGCTCGAGCAACTGGGCGTGCCGGTCGAGGTGCACCACCACGAAGTGGCGGGTCAGGGCCAGAACGAAATCGGCACGAAGTTCTCGACGCTGGTTCAGCGCGCCGACTGGACGCAGATCCTGAAGTACGTCGTGCACAACGTGGCGCACAGCTACGGCAAGACGGCCACGTTCATGCCGAAGCCGGTCGTGGGCGACAACGGCTCGGGCATGCACATCCACCAGTCGATCTGGAAGGATGGTCAGAACCTGTTCGCCGGTAACGGCTACGGCGGCCTGTCGGAGTTCGCGCTGTACTACATCGGCGGCATCATCAAGCACGCCCGCGCGCTCAACGCGATCACGAACCCGTCGACGAACTCGTACAAGCGCCTCGTGCCGCACTTCGAAGCGCCCGTGAAGCTGGCCTATTCGGCCCGCAACCGTTCGGCCTCGATCCGCATTCCTTACGTTGCCAACCCGAAGGGCCGCCGCATCGAGGCGCGCTTCCCGGATCCGATGGCCAACCCGTACCTGGCCTTTGCCGCCATGCTCATGGCCGGCCTGGACGGCGTGCAGAACAAGATCCACCCGGGCGAGGCTGCCGACAAGAACCTGTACGACCTGCCGCCGGAAGAGGATGCCAAGATCCCGACCGTGTGCTCGAGCCTCGAGCAGGCGCTGGAGTACCTGAACGAAGACCGCGAATTCCTGACCCGAGGCGGTGTGTTCACCGACGGCATGCTCGATTCGTACATCGCGTTGAAGACGGACGAAGCGCGTCGTGTGGCCATGACCACGCACCCGCTCGAGTTCGAACTGTACTACTCGCTGTAAGCGAATCGCCGCGCAGGGAATGCGCCGGCATGACGGAACGCCAGCGGCCGACCGTCATGCTCGACAAGCACGGGGGGATGGCCGCGGCCGTCCCCCTTTTTTGTCTGCGGCGCGTTATAGACCATGTAGCCCTTCATGAACCTATCGCCTGGATCCCTGATGAAAAGTGTTCGCGCTGCTGCGAAGGGAACGGCCGGGAACGGCTCGCCGTCGGCGTCCGACGACTCCGCGCTCGCCGGGGCGGCGGGTGCGTCCCCCGAGACGACCGATCTGCGCGCGGCGGCAGACGCCGCCGAGCTGTGGGAAGCGCGCCTCGCGGCGACCGG
This sequence comes from Pandoraea sp. CB10b_02, assembly GCF_002216225.1. Taxonomy (NCBI): domain Bacteria; kingdom Pseudomonadati; phylum Pseudomonadota; class Betaproteobacteria; order Burkholderiales; family Burkholderiaceae; genus Pandoraea; species Pandoraea sp. CB10b_02. The sequence goes on along the minus strand of NZ_NJGW02000009.1, from coordinate 200,394 downwards.
CATGCTCCCCGGCCTCGAAGCCTTGCCCACCGTGCTGCTGGTGCTGGAGAAGTACACGCTGCGCGTCGTCTTCGCCAATCCGGCGGCCGAAGCGCTGCTCGCGCTCTCGCGCCGCTCGCTCTCGCAGATGACGTGGAACGACGTGTTCACCAACGGCGACGTGCTCGCGTCGACGATGTCCGAGCTCATCGGCAATCACTTCCAGTCGACGCGCCTCGATCTGGTGCTCGAACGCACCGCGCAGGAGCCGCTGCACACGCACGCGATCGTGGCCGCACCGGAAGCGGCGCCTGACTTCGTGATCGTGGAGCTCATCGAGAACGAGCAGAAGCTCAAGAACGAGCGTGAGGAGCGCATCATCGATCAGGCCTTGATGAACAAGCAGCTCATTCGCAATCTGGCGCACGAGATCAAGAACCCGCTGGGCGGCATCCGTGGCGCCGCACAACTGCTCGAGTTCGAGCTCGAGCAGCGCGAGCTGCGCGAGTACACGCAGGTCATCATCAAGGAGTCCGACAGGCTGCAGACGCTCGTCGATCGCCTGCTCGAGCCGCACCGGCATCCGTACATCGCCACGGACGTGAACATCCACGAGGTGTGCGAGCGCGTGCGTTCGGTGGTGCTGGCCGAGTTTCCGCAGGGCCTGTCGATCGAGCGCGACTACGACGTGAGCCTGCCCGACTTCCGGGGCGACAAGGAGCAACTCATACAGGCGCTGCTCAACATCGTGCGCAACGGCGCCGAGGCGCTGCGCGAGCAGATCGCGAGGGGCGACGCACGCATCGTGCTGCGTACACGAGTGGCGCGAAAGATCACGATTGCCAAACGACTGCACAAGCTGGCATTGGAATTGCATGTGATCGACAACGGGCCCGGCATTCCCGCCGACATTCGTGACCGCATCTTCTATCCGCTCGTCTCCGGACGCGATGGCGGAAGCGGCCTCGGACTCACGCTGGCGCAGTCATTCGTGCAGCGCCACGACGGTCTGATCGAATGCGAAAGCCGGCCTGGACGGACGGATTTCCGAATCCTGCTGCCCCTGGGCTGATGCGGCCCTTACGCCGTCGGCCGTAGTCACTGCGGCCGGGCATAGACGTTACACGGTGAACAATGAAGCCGATCTGGATAGTAGACGACGACCAATCGATTCGATGGGTGCTGGAAAAGGCGCTCACGCGCGCCAACTTGCCGGTACGCAGCTTTACGGGACCGCGCGAAGCGAGCGCGGCGCTCGAACACGACTCGCCGCAAGTGCTGGTCTCGGACATCCGCATGGCGGGCGGCTCCGGCCTCGAATTGCTGCAGGCGGCCAAGCAGCGCCACCCGGGGTTGCCGGTCATCATCATGACGGCCTTCTCGGATCTGGACAGTGCGGTCGCGGCGTTTCAAGGCGGCGCCTTCGAGTATCTCGCCAAGCCGTTCGACGTGGACCGCGCGGTCGAGCTGATTCTGCGTGCCGTGGAGGAGAGCCTGCGCGAGGCGACCGACGACGAACGCATGACCGAAGAGCCCGAAATCCTCGGGCAGGCGAGCGCGATGCAGGATGTGTTCCGGGCCATCGGCCGGTTGTCCCATTCGAGCGCGACCGTGCTCATCACCGGCGAGTCCGGCTCCGGCAAGGAACTCGTCGCGCGCGCGCTGCATCGCCATTCGCCGCGTGCGTCGGGCCCGTTCATTGCACTCAATACCGCCGCGATTCCAAAGGATTTGTTGGAATCCGAATTGTTCGGTCATGAGCGCGGCGCGTTTACCGGCGCCCAGGCCACGCGCCGCGGGCGCTTCGAACAGGCCGAAAGCGGCACGTTGTTCCTCGACGAAATCGGCGACATGCCGCTCGATCTGCAAACGCGTTTGCTGCGCGTACTCTCGGACGGTAACTACTACCGCGTGGGCGGCCACAGCCCGATCAAGGCGAACGTGCGCGTGATTGCCGCCACGCACCAGAACCTCGAAGACCGGGTGCGCCAGGGGCTGTTCCGCGAAGACCTGTATCACCGCCTGAACGTGATTCGCCTGCGCCTGCCGTCGCTGCGCGAGCGTAGCGAGGACATTCCGCTGCTCGTGCGGCACTTCCTGCAAAAGAGTGCGCGCGAGCTTGGCGTGGAGACCAAGCGCATCAGCGAGGCGGCGTTGGCGCATCTCACGCGCTTCCCGTTTCCGGGCAACGTGCGGCAACTGGAGAACCTGAGTAACTGGCTCACGGTCATGGCGCCCGCGCAGACCGTCGAGATCAAGGACTTGCCGCCGGAATTCCAGTCGCTGGCGCCCGCATCGACGCCAGCGCCCGCCGGCGCGGCCAATCCGGTGCCGACCTACACCGCCGGCGCCTCGCCGGCGAGCGCCGCGCCCGGGATGCCGTCTTCCGGCTATGGCACGGTGGTTCCGACCTCGTCGTTCGGGGCGCCGCCCTCCGGCGGTATGCCGTCGGGCAGCGGCGCGCTCGCGGCAACGGGGGAGACGGCTGCCGGCGAGAGCTGGGAGCCCATTCTGCGCCGCGAGGTGGCACGCCTGCTGCGCTCGGCGTCGCCCGATGTCATGGACCAGCTCACGCGCCGTTTCGAGACGGCGCTGATCAACGAAGCCCTCGACTTCACGCGCGGGCGCAAGGTCGAAGCGGCCAGCCGTCTGGGCATCGGCCGCAACACCATCACCCGAAAGATTCAGGAGCTGGGACTGGAAAGCTGAGGGCAATCGCGGTAGGCTCCCTCGTTTCACCAATCAACGACGAGGGAGTCGGATCATGGCAAGACGCATCCTGTTGACGGGCGCCACGGGGCAGGTCGGCTGGGAACTGGCACGCTGCCTGCAGGGCATGGGCGACGTGCATGCTCCGAGCCGGGCCGAGATGGATCTGCTCGACACCGACAGCGTGGTGCGCACGGTGCGCGATTTCGCGCCGGACCTGATCATCAATCCGGCGGCCTATACGGCGGTGGACCGCGCGGAAACCGAAGAAGCCGCGGCGCATCAGGTCAACGCGATCGTGCCGGGCGTCATGGCCGAAGAGGCCGCGCGCCGCGGGGCGCTGATGGTGCATTACTCCACCGACTACGTTTTCGACGGCACCTCGCGGACGCCGTATCGCGAAGACGACCCCACCCATCCGCAAAACGCCTACGGCCGCACGAAGCTGGCCGGCGAAGCGGCGATTGCCGCGAGCGGCGCAAACCATCTGGTGCTGCGCACGAGCTGGGTGTACGGTTCGCGCGGCGCCAACTTCCTGTTGACGGTGCAGCGGCTCGCGCGAGAGCGTGACGAACTGCGCATCGTGGCCGATCAGTACGGTGCGCCGACGTGGTGCCGCACGATTGCAGAGCTTACGTCTCAAGTGCTCGCGCAGGGACTGACCGAGCAGGGCGTGGACACCGACTTCTGGCGCGAGCACGGCGGCCTCTATCACATGAGCGCGGGCGGACAGACGACCTGGCATGGCTTCACCGAGGCGATCCTCGAGCGCAGCGCTACGCAGAAGCGTCCGAGCGTTGTGGCGATTCCGACTTCTGCCTATCCGCTGCCGGCTAAACGCCCGGCCTATTCGGTGCTCGACAACGACAAACTGGCCCGCACGTTCGGCGTGCGCGCGCCTGATTGGCGCGATGCGCTGACGCTCTGTCTCGCATAAGACCCCTTCCCACCGGGGCCGCACGTCGATTCGGAAATTCCTCAACGCGCGGCCTCCACGGCTTTCTGCAACATGATGGCTTTTTGCGCGCGGGCGTGAGCGCGCGACGAGGAGCTACGCATGATGCGATTCCCGAACGCGAGTCCCGACGCACGGCATCCGATGGCGTTGCCGTCGGCGGTCGCAGCAGCATCGGCCATTGACCCGGCCGGGCCGGCGAACGAACCCGGCGCACCGCCCCGGGCGCTGCAGCTCGCGATGCTTCGCGCGAGTGTGAGCGAGCGGCGCGAGATCGCACAGCAGGTCGCCTGGATCACCCACATGATGGCCGCGGACTCGCGTGAGGAAAGACACAGCGCGCGTGCCGACGTCGTCACGCAAACGTTGCCGCTTGCCAGGTCCGCGGCCGCACGCGTCTGGCGGGTGCGCTTCGCCCATTTGTGCGAGGCGGGCAAGGCCGCGGACGTCGCGGGCGAGCTCGTGAAGTGGTGCAAGGCGGCGCGTTCGCGGTCCGAGCCGGCGTGGCGCTGGTTCGCCCTTCCCGGCGAACCGTTCCACGACCCGGCGGCATACCGCGGGACCCCGTTGCGCGAATGGCCCGCCCCGGTTGTCGCGATGGTGCTGTCGCTTTCGCGCCTGCGCGGCGCGAATCTGTCCGATCTTTCGCTACCGGCCGGCGACCTTCGCGGCATCGTGGCCGACGGCACCCACCTCGCCGGCGTCAATGGCAACGGCGCCTGGTGGAGCGGTGCATCGCTGCGCAACGCCGGATTCGATCATTCGCATCAGGTCGATGCCGACTTCGAATCGGCCGATTTGCGAGGCGCGGTCTTCAGCGCGGCGGACCTGACCCGCGCCCGGCTTTTTCGCGCGGACCTGCGGGGCGCGACCTTGCAAGACACGGTGATGCGTGATGCGAATCTCGGCGAGGCGAAGTGTCAGGGCTTGACGTTTCGCCGCGTCCGGCTCGATGAGGCCTCGTTTCAGCGCGCACGCCTTCACGGCGCCAGCTTCGAGGGCGGGAGCGCGCGCGGCATGCGGCTCACGGCGGCGCAAGCCAGGCAGACGCGCTGGACGGCGATGGCCATGCCGCAGTGCAATGCGTGCGGGGCCGACTTGCGCGGTGCGGAATTTCGCGAATGCGATCTCACGGGCTGGCAGGCCCGTGGGGCGAAGCTCACCGGTGCGTCCTGGGTGGCGTGCGACCTGCGCGGCGCACGGTTTTGCGGCGCAAGGCTCACGGACGTCCGGCTCGGGGCAGGTTGCAATCTCGCCGGCACGCAGTGGCAAGGCGCGCGACTGCGGCTCGATGCGCACTGGCTGCGCAGCCTGCCGCCCGAGCAACTCGACAAGGTCGCGCGATCGTGGATGACCTTGCCTGCCGACGCGCCTGCACTGCGCGCCGACGTCTTCGCGCAGCTGCTCAGGGCGATAAGCGCGGGGCCCGTCCTGGGTGCAGACGCCGCGCGCGCACCGGCATTGCCCCGTCTGCCGTTGCATGTGCAATGCAGCGAATGGCTCGGCAGGCTGCTGACGGCGGGAGGCGATGTGGGTGGCGTGGGCGATCACGATGCATTTGCCGGGTTGCGGCGGCAATGGCTGACGCGGACGCTGCGCCGGCTGGCGGAAGTGAAGCTCACCGGCGAGCAGGCCGCATGGATCTTGCCGGCGCTCATGGCGACGCTGGAGACACGCTGCAATACGGCGTCGCCGGCCGAGGTGCGCGCGCTCGCCGCACCGATGTGCCAGGCGCTGTTCTGGGCGGGCGAGGGGGCCGGCGGCATCGGCGCCGCGCGCGCCCGGCGTCTTCGCGCGGCCTGGTTCGGCGCGCTGCCCGCGCCGCTGCATGCGGCGCTCTCGCTCGATGGCGTGGACGCCTTCGACCCGTCGTTCGTGCTGCTGACGAATGGCGATGTGGCCCTGCGTGTGCCGACGCGCTGTCTTGCGATGGTGTTCGACGCCCGGCACGCCGCCTTGCCGGCGACGGTGCCGGACCTGCACTGGCTGGGCGCGCGCGCCGTGGCCCGCAACGCCGTCCGCGCTGTCCGCGCCGTCTCCGGCCACTCCGATGCCACCGATGCCACCGACGCCTCTGACGACTTCCTGCCGGCCACGCCGTCACAGGTGCATGCATTGTTGCGCGAGTCCGGCTGCCTGGCCGATCTGTGGCCGACGCAGCGCTCGCTCGACGGCTTCGTCCGCTTGCTGGGACGCTGGGTCGGCGCCGCGCTGGCGAGTGACGCGCATGCGATCATTCGGAACCGGCCGCATCCCGCCGCCGGCTCACCGGCGCCATGGGTGCAGGCGGCTCCGTCCGAATTTCCGCTGGCGATCGCCGAGCGATTCGACGCGACGGTGCGCAGGGAGGGCGCGTCGATGATGCCATGGCTGCGCCGCGAAGCCCATCGGGATATCGAGGAAGTGTTCAGCCATGCGCCGCGGCTGGCCGAAGGGGGCGGTGCGTGCCGGGACGTCTCGATATCGCGTGGCGCGTGGCTGGCGGCGCTCGCGGGCGGCCTTGCGTGGCTTTCCACACAGCCCGACCGGCCGGCGAAGGCACGCGGCGCCCCGGGGGGCACAGGCATTTCTTCGCCCAACGGCGCGCGTCAGGCGCTCTACCGCAGCTACGCGCTCGCCCTGCTCAACGAATCGATGGCGGGGTTGGTGGGAAGGCCAGGGACGACAGGGACCGGCGCGGCGGCGCCCATGGCGGAAGTCGAGGCGTTGCGCGGCAGTCTCGCGGCCTCCGGCGCCGATGCGGTCTCGCCGGAGCAGCTTGGCGCTCACCTCCTCGGCTGGCTCGCGAGTTCCCCCGTGCGCGGCCTGCGCGGGCTGGCCGACGCGTGCCGTCACACGCTGCCATGGGACTGGGCCATGCGCCTGCCGTTGCCGCCCGCGACCTTGCGCCGCGTTATCGAGCCGCGGCCATTGCCGCCCGATGGGGAGCGGACGGATCGACACCGTTCGGATTGACACCGTTTTTGGCCCGTATTTGGCCGTCAGGGCGCCTCGGCTTTCGTGGTAAAAATACGGACGCGCATGACGTTTCCTTTCGACGGAATACGCATCCAAGCCGTTTGGGGCCGGTCGAAATCGGGCGAACGGGCGGCTTGTGTGGTTGGCGACATTTGCAGGGGTGTTGGTCTCGCATGACAGCACGAAGAGGGGCGCCTAGGATGCGCCCCCGCATGCTGGAGTGCTGGGAAGGCCGACGCCTCGTTCCCAGGCTCTCAAGGGTGTCACACCCTCCCAGGCATCATGCATTCGACTAGTACTGCGTCAGGCTATCCGGGGTTCGTGGCGGTCAACCGCCGCGAGCTTGACGCGCGCGCTCCGCTTTCATGGCCGTTGTTCGACGCCGACGGCACGCCCCTGCTGGCCGCAGGCGAACGGCTGCCGTCCGAAGCCGACCTCGACTGGCTTTTCACGATGTTCGCGCCGCACCGGCCGCTGCCCGAGGCGGCAGTGACAGGCGAGGCTGCCGGCCGGGGCGAGGCCGCCAACGCCGCGTCGCCGCTGAGCGCGCCCGCATCCACCGTCTACTTGCAAGGCTTGCCCGTGCCGCTGCCGATCGGCGCCTGGCTGCAGGTGCGCGTCGCGCCGGAGGCCGAGACCACGCGCGTGCGCGCGCGCCTGATCGGGCGTGCGCCCAACGGCATGCTGATCATCACGCCGCCGTCCTCGGCGCAGGCACGACTGCCCGTCGTGGCGGGCGATACGCTGGCGCTGTGGACGTTCCCCGGCGACAACCTGTACGAGTTCATGTGCGACGTACACAGCATTCACCAGGGGCCGTTCGATTACGTGGTCCTGTCGCGCCCCGCGCAGGTGCGCGAGACGCCGGTGCGGCGCACGCCGCGCGTCGACACGCGGCTGGTGGCGCGGCTGTCGCCGCTCGATGAAACCTCGCGCGCGTCGTTCACGCGCATGCTGGCCGACCCGCAGGACACGCCGGAGTGGCTCGTGCTCGTGCGCGACATCAGCGCCGACGGTGCCGGGATCGTGGCGAAGGCGCCGCTGCCCGAGGGCTGTCACCTGGTCGCGCTGCAATTTCGCGTGCCAGTCGGGGCCGACGTCGTGCCCATTCTCGGCATGGCGGCTGTGCGCAGTGCCGATGGTCCGCGCGCGGACGGCACCTGGGTGTACGGGCTCGAATTCATGCAGATGGATATGCGCAACAAGGCGGCGATCCGCTGCTTCGTCTACGAGTCCCGCCTGACGGATCCGCGCACGGGACAGTGACTCGCGGCTTCAAGGAAAAGAGAACGGCGCCCGCGCCGGGTGCCGTTCCTGTGGATACCGGGGGCGACGCGCAATGCGCTACGGTGCGGCGGCGGTTCAGTCCTTGAACGTGGCGACGACCGGCGCGTGATCGGAGGGCTGTTCCCACGTGCGCGGCACGCGATCGATTTCGCAGGCCGTGCAGCGTTCGGCGAGCGTCGACGACACGAGGATGTGATCGATGCGAAGCCCGGCGTTGCGGCGGAACGCGCCCATGCGGTAGTCCCACCAGCTGAAGGTCTTCTCGGGCTGCTCGAACATGCGGAACGTGTCGCGCAGGCCCAGTCCCTGCAGGCGGGCAAATGCCTGACGCTCCTGCGGCGAGACCAGGTTCTCGCCTTCCCACTTCGCCGGATCATGCACGTCGCGGTCTTCCGGCGCGATGTTGTAGTCGCCGAGCAGTGCGAGCTGGGGGTGGCGCTCCATTTCGTCGGAGATCCAGTGGGTGAGGGCGTCGAGCCAGTTCAGCTTGTATGCGAACTTTTCCGAGCCCACGGCCTGTCCGTTCGGAAAGTACCCGCACACGATGCGTACCCCGGCGACGGTGGCGGCAATGAGGCGCCGCTGGTCGTCGACGAAGTTCGGCAGGTTCTTCACGAGGTCCGTGGCCTCGCCCACCTTGGCATGATTGATGAGCAGCGCAACACCGTTGTAGGTCTTCTGCCCGGTGAAGTGGGACGTATAGCCGAGCGCGGCGAGCTCCGTGATCGGAAAGTTCTCGTCCGTGAGCTTCAGTTCCTGCAGACACAGGACGTCGACCGGATTGCCGCGCAGCCAATCCTGCACGTGAGCGAGGCGAACTTTGAGCGAGTTGACGTTCCAGGTGGCGAGTTGCATGAAAATCGGTTCTCTTCTTTACGGAGCGTGATAGGGCGCGTGATGGGGCGCGTGATAGAGCGCAACGGGCATAGGGCGCGACAGGGCGGGCGCCGGCTCAGCGCTTCTCGCGCTGCGCCGCGGCATCGGCGGCTGCCTCGTTGCCTGCCGGCAGCCGCGGCACGCCGACGAAGTCGTCGAGCGAAAGACCTTTCTCCCTGAGCAGCGCTTCGAGCACCGGTTGCAGGCGTCCGAGACTTTCCTGAACCGCTTCGCGCACCGTGTCCACCACCACCTGCGTGCTGCGCTCGATCTCGATATTGACGCGCGTGCCCGCCGCCTTCTCTTCGAACGTCGTCATGCGGCGCGTTTCCGGAATGAGCCAAACCTCGAACCAGCCTTCCTGGCGATTGACTTCGGAGACGGTGAGGCTCGCGCCGTTGATCGCGATGTACCCCTTGGCGAACACGTACTTGCGAAACGCCTCCGGAATCGCAATGCGCAGTACGCGGTTCGTGTCGGACGTGCGAACGCTCAGGATCTCGGTCGAAAAATCGATATGTCCGGACAGCGGGTGCCCGCCGATCTCGGCGCCATCCTTGGCAGCGCGCTCGACGTTGACCTTCGCGCCGACGCCGAAGCCGCCCAGCGTGGTCACGTTCAGGCTCTGGAGGATGACGTCGAACGACGCCGCCGTCGGCGAGATCAACTGCGTGACCGTAAGGCAGACGCCGTCGACCGAGACGCTGGCGCCCAGCGTGAGCTCGTCGCAAAAACCTTCGGGAAAGGCCAGCGTCAGCGTGCGCATGCCGTCGCGCGCTTCGATGGACGACAGCGTGGCCGTGCCTTGAACAATTCCGGTAAACATCGTGATGTCGGTAAAGAGAGTCGGATAAGCCTGATTGCTATGCCGCCGTATTCTACTGCCTCAAGGCGAGATGCCGCTCGTCGCGCAACGTGCTACGATGCCGCCTTTTCACGGGATCGACATGGGTTTCGAAGGCTGCCTGCCGGCGGACGACGGCGGCCCCGGCATCGACCTCTGAGCGCGGAATTCATACGGCGCGCCTCGCACCTCGCAGGCCGCCCCTACGGAAAGCATCATGACGCAGACAAAATTTGAACTTCAGAAGCGCCGCGGCCTGAAGATCGACGCCGGCGTGCGTCGCGGCCCGCCCACGGGCAGGCGCGTCGGCGCACAAGGCAAACGTGGTGCTGGCGGGAGCAAGCTGCTCGGCGCCTTGCTTGGCACGCCGGTCGATGCGCAGGCGACGCCGGAAGAGGGCGATCCGCGCGCAGCGGCAGACCCGCAAGGCGGCAAGCAGGACTGAGCGCTACGCAGCGGGCGGCGCTGCCGCTCAGGGCACGATCGCGAGGAACAGGAAGGCCGCGAACAGCACCAGATGGACGGCGCCCTGCAGCACCGTGGTGCGTCCGGTGCCCAGCGTGATCACCCCCACGAGCAGCGTGACGGCCAGCAGCACCATCTCCTTGGGCGCGAGGCCGAGTTCGATCGGCTGGCCGAGCAGCAGTGACACCGCGGCCACCGTCGGAATCGTCAGGCCAATACTCGCCAGCGCGGAGCCCAGCGCCAGATTCAGGCTCGTCTGAAGCTTGTTGGCACGGGCCGCGCGCAGCGCGGCGAGCCCCTCCGGCAACAGGACCAGCGCCGCAATCACGATCCCCACCACGGCTTTCGGCGCGCCCGCCTCGGCCACCGCGCTTTCCACCGCCGGCGAGAGCTTCTTCGCAAGGCCGACGACGGCGAGCAGCGCGACGATCAGCAACCCCAGACTCAACACCGCCGTGCGGCGCGACGGCGGCGGCACGTGCACCTCCTCGCCAGGCGCTTTCGAGAGGAAATAGTCGCGATGGCGCACCGTCTGCACGAATACGAACACCATGTACAGCACGAGCGAGATCATGCCCTCGAAGGCCAGTTGCGACGCGGTGAGTCCCGGGCCGAGCACCGAACTCGTGTAGTTGGGCAGCACCAGCGTGAGAACGGAGAGCACGCACAGCACGGCCAGCGCCGCACTGGCGCCTTCCACGGTAAAGCCCTGCGTGTGATGCCGCACGCCGCCGAAGAGCAGGCACAGGCCGACGATGCCCGTCGAGACGATCATGATCGCCGCGAAGACCGTATCGCGCGCCAGCCCCGCCTTGTCGGGGCCGCCGGAGAGCATGACCGACACGATCAGCGCCACTTCGATGATGGTCACCGCCACGGCAAGCACGAGCGTGCCGAACGGCTCGCCGACCTTGTGCGCGACGGTCTCGGCGTGGTGCACGGCGCAGAACACGGCGCCGGCGAGCGCGGCGGCGCATAGCGCCAGCGCCGCGCCATACGGCAGGAAGTCGGCAATGCCGAGCACGATAAGTGCCACGATCGGCATGTACACGGTCCAGTGGCCCAGCTTGGCGGTCTTTGAGGAGGACATCGTCGGAGACTCCAGAATTCAGAAAACGGCGTACCACTCGTGACTCGAGGTACGGACGGTGCGGTACGGCTGAATGGGTTGCGGCGGGAACGTTGCCCCGGCAAGAACGCCGAAGCGGCGAATCATGGTCGCAGAAAAGTGACACCCCGACAACAGAAAGGCGCGTCATCGGACGCATCCGTGCGTGCGTCGCGCACGGACTGACCTGCACAGCCGCCAACGGCGCCTGGCCCGAGCCGGCTTCGAGCGCGGGCGCGTCCTGAAATTCCCGGGGAGACCGGAGATGGGAGATGGGGGACGTATGACACGCAAAGGCCGCCACGTTGACAACAGGCGAGCGACGCGGGTAATGTTCGTTCAATGGTCTTACCACTAAACGACACGGGGTCGCACTGTCGTTCAGTGATTCCTTGGGTTCGTCATCTCGCTTGCCGCCATGTCCTTCGATCCGATCGTCCAGGTTTCCGTCTCCGAGCAAGTGGCGCAGCGTCTGCTCACGATGATCCGCACGGGGCTGCTCAAGCCCGGACAGCAGTTGCCGCCCGAGCGCGAGCTCGCCAGCATGCTCGGCGTCGGGCGCCCGGCCGTGCGCGAGGCGATCCGCGGCCTGGCGCTGCTTGGCCTGCTGCGCATCCGTCAGGGCGAGGGCACCTTCGTCGGATCGCTGCAGACGCGCGAACTGCTCGAGCCGCTCGAAATGGTCATCGAGCTCAACGCGGGCACGCTCGACGCGCTGTTCGACGCGCGTCTCGTCATCGAGCCGGGCGTGGCCGCGCAGGCCGCCACGCACATGAGCGAGGCCGACCTCGCGCGCCTGCACGCTCTCGTCGACGACGAGCAAGCGCTCCTTGGCAACCCGGAACGGTTCTCGGCGCTCGACATGGCCTTTCACGAAACGATCATCGACGCCTGCGGGAACCCGTTTCTGCAGAGCATTGCGAACAGCCTCTATTTGCTCGGCAAGAAAAGCCGCGGCGTGACCTCGCGCATCGACGGTGTACTGCGGCGCAGCCTCGAGGATCATCGCGGCATCGTGGCGGCGCTCGAAGCGCGTGATCCCGCGCGAGCGGCACAAGCCATGCGCCAACACCTGAGCCGGGTGCGCGACGCTTTCGCAGCGTCCCAGGCGGCGGGCGCCGAGGTCGAAGCCGACGGCAACGCCGTGGCGTGACGCCCCCCCGATCCAACGCTCAAGACACTTTCCCTGGCCCTGGAGGAGACATTCATGACTGGCCGACTGGCGGGCAAGACCGCCGTCATTACCGCTGCCGCGCAAGGCATCGGACGCGCGAGCGCCGAGGCGTATCTGCGCGAAGGCGCGCGCGTCATCGCAACCGACCTCAACGCGCAGACACTGTCGCGACTCGAGGACCATCCCAATCTCGTGCGACGTCCCCTCGACGTGACGGACGCGGCGGCCGTGACGGCGCTGGCCGGGGAGCTCGGCGCCGTCGACGTGCTGTTCAACTGCGCAGGCTTCGTTCACCACGGCTCGATTCTCGACTGCGACGAAGCCGCGTGGGACTTCTCGTTCGACCTGAACGTGAAGAGCATGTACCGCACCACGCGCGCCTTCTTGCCCGCCATGCTCGCGGCCGGACGCGGGTCGATCATCAACATGTCGTCGGCGGCGTCGAGCGTGAAGGGGGTGGCCAACCGCTGCGTCTACGGCGCGAGCAAGGCGGCGGTGATCGGACTCACGAAGTCGGTTGCGGCCGATTTCGTGGCGCGCGGCATTCGCTGCAATGCGATTTGCCCCGGCACGGTCGAATCGCCGTCGCTGCGCGAGCGCATCGCCACGCAAGCCGACGCGGCGGGGAGCACGCTGGCGGCCGTGCGCGAGCAATTCGTCGCCCGTCAGCCGATGGGGCGAGTGGGAACGCCGCAGGAGATCGCGGCGCTGGCCGTCTACCTGGGCTCGGACGAGTCCGCCTTCACGACCGGCGCGATTCACCTGATCGATGGCGGCTGGTCTAACTGACCTTGTCGCGGCGAACCATTTTTTTCAATCTACGAGGAGAACCGTTTTGAAACTGCTGCGTTACGGCCCGAAGGGCCAGGAAAAGCCGGGACTGCTGGATGCCGACGGCAAGGTGCGCGATCTGTCCGGCGTGCTCGCCGACATCACGCCCGCGACGCTCACGCCGCAAGGGTTGGCGGCGCTGCGTGCGCTCGATGTGAATACGCTGCCGGTGGTGGCGTCGCCGGGGCGCCTGGGCGTGCCGTTCTCCGGCGTGGGCAAGTTTCTCGCCGTCGGCCTGAACTACAGCGACCACGCCGCGGAGGCTGGTCTCGCGGTGCCTGCGGAGCCGGTGCTCTTCACCAAGTGGGAGAACTGTCTGAATGGCCCGAACGACCCCGTGGTCCTGCCCCGGGATTCGGTCAAGGGCGACTGGGAAGTGGAGCTCGGCTTCGTCATTGGCACCACGGCGCGATACGTGCCGCTCGAGCGCGCGCTCGACTACGTGGCGGGTTATTGCGTGGTCAACGACGTGTCCGAGCGCGAGTACCAGATCGAGCGCGGTGGCACGTGGGACAAGGGCAAGGGCTTCGACACGTTCGGCCCCGTCGGGCCGTGGCTAGTCACGAGCGACGAAATTCCCGATCCGCAGAAGCTCGGCATGTGGCTCGACGTGAACGGCACGCGGCGTCAGACGGGTAACACGTCGACGATGATTTTCAGCGTCGCCTATCTCGTGCACTACCTGAGCCAGTTCACCACGCTCAAGCCCGGCGATCTCGTGACCACGGGCACGCCGCCGGGCGTGGGCATGGGCCACAAGCCGCCGATCTTCCTCAAGCCGGGCGACGTCATGCGGCTGGGTATCGACGGGCTGGGCGAGCAGACGCAGACCGTGCACGCCTACGACACGCGCTGGCTCGACTGACCGATTCTCTTCACATCCATCCTGTACGGTGACGGATTTGCGGCGGCGCCGTGCGCTGCCGCTTCGGCCATCGACAGTACCGGGAGTCATTCACCATGCAAGACCTGAAAGGCAAATTCGTTCTGATCACTGGCGCGAGCACCGGCATTGGCGCGGCGGCCGCGAAGGCGTTCGCGGCGCAGGGAGCGAACGTCGCCATTCACTACAACCGCTCGGCGCAGAAGGCCGACGAGGTGGCCGCCGCCGTGCGCGCGCATGGCGTGAAGGCGATGACGGTGGCCGCCGACGCCGCCGACTCGGACGCGGTGAATGCCGCCGTCGCGCACGTGCTCGACGGCTTCGGGCGCATCGACGTGCTGATCAACAACGCCGGCAGCCTTGTCAAGCGCACGCCCTTTACCGAGGTGACGGACGCGTACTTCGACGAAGTGCTCAACGTCAATGCGCGCTCGGTGCTCGCGTTCTCGCGCGCCGTCGTGCCGGCCATGCGCCGGCAGGGCGGCGGCGCCATCGTCAACGTCACGTCGATCGCCGCGCGCCATGGCGGCGGCCCCGGCGCGCTCATATATGCGGCGGCCAAAGGATTCGTCAGCACGCTCACGCGCGGCATGGCCAAGGAACTGATGCCGGATCGCATCCGCGTGAACGCGGTCTCGCCGGGCGTGATCATGACGCCGTTTCACGAGCAATTCAGCACGCAGGCGCAGATCGACGCGTTCCGTCAGAGCATTCCGATGGGGCGTCTGGGCGAGCCGGACGAGTGCTCGGGCGCGTTCCTGTACCTTGCATCCGAGACGCTCGCGAGCTACGTGACGGGCCAGATCATCGAAGTCAACGGCGGTCAGCTGATGGTTTGATCCGGCGCGGCAGCCCGCGATCGCCGTGGGCGCCGCGGTGCGGGTGGCGGGGGATGGACGGAAGAGGGACGGGAGAGGGGCGGGAGAGGGGCGGGAGAGGGGCGGGATGTCGCCGCCGTGGGCCTGGGCCGATGCTGCAACGTCCCCGGAAAATTCCGCGTGCGTATTGCCGGGCGGCGCAAAGTCGGGCCCGGCGCACGCTCACGGGTTCGCTTCGTGCGCGAATGCTGGCACACTTGCCTCATTCGTCCGCACGGGCCCGCATCGAGACGAGGGCTGACCGGACGCAACCATCGAGGGGCAAATGGAACGGTGTCCGTGGAGTGAAGGTTTCGAGCTGTACCGTCGGTATCACGACGAAGAGTGGGGCGTGCCGTTGCGCGATTCGCGCGCGTTGTTCGAGCTGTTGATGCTCGAAGGCGCGCAGGCGGGCTTGTCGTGGGCCACGATCCTCAAGAAACGCGAGAGCTACCGCAAGGCATTCGACGGCTTCGACCCGGTGCGCATCGCGGCATACGGGCCGGAGGACGAGGCGCGGCTCATGGCGGATGCCGGTATCGTGCGCAATCGTCTGAAGGTCAACGGGGTGATCAGGGGCGCGCGGGCCTATTTGGCGATGGAGGCGGCGGGCACGCGGTTTAGCGACTTCGTCTGGCAGTTCGTCGGTGGGGAGCCGCTGCAGAATCATTGGGCGTCGCTTGCCGAGGTGCCGGCGAGCACGGCGGTCTCCGACGCGATGAGCCGCGCGCTGAAGAAGGCCGGCTTCACGTTCGTGGGCTCGACGATCTGCTACTCGTTCATGCAGGCGGCAGGGCTCGTGAACGACCATCTCGTCGCGTGTGCGCGCCACAAGGCCGTAAGGCGTCTGGCCGGCGGCGCGGCGCGCGCGCAGGCGCCGAAACGGCATGCGGGTGCAGCGTCGGCTACAATCGCGCCTGACGAATCAGGATCTGCCTAATGTTCAGCTACCGCCACGCCTTTCACGCCGGCAACCACGCCGACGTACTGAAACACTTCATCGCCGTCGAATGCATCGACTACATGCGCCAGAAAGATACGGCGTTCTGGTACATCGACACGCATGCGGGCGCAGGCGGCTATGCGCTCGACGGCAAATGGGCCGACAAGACGGGCGAGTACGAGACCGGCATCGGGCGACTGTGGACGCGCAACGATCTGCCTGCCGCGCTGGCCGATTACGTCACACTCGTGCGCGAGTTCAACCCGGACGGCAAGCTGACCTACTACCCCGGCTCGCCGTACTTCGCCCTGCAATTGCTGGGCGATCGCGATCGTTTGCGTCTGTTCGAGGCGCACCCGACGGAGCAGGACGTATTGCGCGAGAATTTCGAGGCGCAAGGCCGGGCGGTCGCGCGTCGCACCATGATCTTCGGCGCCGATGGCTTCGCGGGACTCAAGACGATTCTGCCGCCGGCTTCGCGCCGCGCGTTCACGCTGATCGATCCGTCATACGAGGACAAGCGCGATTATGCGCGGGCGACGCAGACCGTGCAGGAAGGCCTCGACCGCTTCCCGACGGGGATGTACGCCGTGTGGTATCCGCTGGTCCAGCGCCGCGAGGCGGCACAACTGCCCGAGCGCATGAAGCGACTCACCATCAACGGCCAGCCGATCAAGAACTGGGTCCACGCGGCGCTGACCGTATGCAATCCCGTGCCGGGCGGGCTGGGGCTGCATGGCAGCGGCATGTTCATCGTGAATCCGCCATACACGCTGCAGGACACCCTGAAAGCAACCTTGCCGTACCTCGTCAAGACGCTGGGTCAGGACAAGGGCGCGCAATTCCTGCTCGAAGGCAAGCAGGCCTGACGCGACGTCGGGCGCCCGGCGTCATTGCCGGGCGTCGGAGCATTGGCGCATTGGCGTTTGCCGAACGTGCCGCGATGCTCGCGATCGGCCTTCGCCACCTTCGCCACCTTCGCCACCTTCGCTACCTTCGCTACCTTCGCTACCTTCGCTACCCGCGCGCCGACGGCATTACTTGCGGGCTGCCGGGGCTTCGTATGGCAGCGACAGCAGCTCGTCCGGCGACAGATAACGCCACTCGCCCAGGGCGAGGTTTCCCATCGGCAGTCCGCCGATGGCGGTTCTGACGAGTGCCTCCACCCGGTTGCCGGCCGCTGCGATCATGCGCTTGACCTGATGGTATTTGCCTTGCGTGATCGTCAGCGCAATCTCGTGCGATGACGGGCTCTCCACGTCAGTGGCCGCGAGCGGCTCGGTTTCGTCGCGCAACATGACGCCGTCGCGCAACGCCTCGAGCATTTCCGGTGTCACGGGGTGCCGGGTCGTCGCCAGATAGCGCTTGGGGACGTGCCGGCGCGGCGACATCATGGCGTGCAGGAACGGCCCGTCGTCGGAGAGCAGAAGCATGCCGGTGGTGTCCTGATCGAGCCGCCCGGCCGGCTGCACGCCGCGCACGGCGAGCGGGAGCGGGAGCAGG
This sequence comes from Pandoraea sp. CB10b_02, assembly GCF_002216225.1. Lineage (NCBI taxonomy): Bacteria > Pseudomonadati > Pseudomonadota > Betaproteobacteria > Burkholderiales > Burkholderiaceae > Pandoraea > Pandoraea sp. CB10b_02. The sequence goes on along the minus strand of NZ_NJGW02000009.1, from coordinate 183,022 downwards.
GAATGGACGCCCTCGTGGTGCGTCGGGCTGGTGGAGCACTCGTAGCCGGCGGGCTTGTTGAGCAGAATGTAGACGTGCTCGCGATACTCCCACGTCTGGCCGTCGAGCGTGAATTGCAGTCCCGTGGGGTCGACCGACTCGCGCGGGTTGTCGTGCACCACGCCGTCGATGGCGAAGGCGCCGCTGGCAATGAGCTTGCGGCACATCTTGCGGCTGCCGAAGCCCTGCGATTGCAATAAACGTTCTAGCTCGATGATCCGCTCTCCGTCTGGCATCGTGAAATCAGGCCGCTATTGTAGCGGCCTCGCGCGGACGATGCCCTGCGGCGACCGTGTCAGCGAATGCCCGGCGGTGGCTTACTCGTCGTGCTGTGCGCCGCCAAAACGCCGGTAGACGAAGCGGGCGGCCCAGTCGAGCGCGAAGCCGAGCACGCCGATCACGAGAATGACCGCCGTCAGCTCCGAGTACGCCAGCCGGTCGCGCGTGTCGAGAATCAGGTAGCCGAGGCCGGCGTTGACGCCGAGCATTTCCGCGGGCACCAGCACGATCCATAGAATACCGATGGCCAGTCGCACGCCGGTCAGTACGTGTGCGGCGATGCCGGGCACGTACACATGCCAGAGCATTTCCCAGCGCGTGGCGGCGAGGCTCTCGCCGAGCTGCACCCAGCGCCGGTCGATATGCGTCACGCCGGCGGCCGTGCTCATCACGAGCGGCCACAGCGCCGCGAACGCGAGCAGGAAATAGACCGCCGGGTCGCCAACGCCGAGCGACATCACGGCAATCGGCATCCAGGACAGCGGCGAGACCATGCGCAGGAATTGCAGCGACGGTGTGAGCGCCCGGTCGAGCCAGCGGATTCGCCCGATGAGAAAGCCGAGCGGCACACCTAGCACGACGGCCCAGGCCAGGCCCACAGCGATCCGTCGCAGGCTTGCGAGCACGTGCCGGCCGAGTTGCTCGTCGCGAATCAGCTCGGGCAGGGCGCCGAGGGCGGCCGATGGCGAGAATTGCGCCGCGAGCGAGCCTGGCACCGTGAAAAGCGCGATGCCCAGCCACCAGATGGCGACAATGGCGGCGAGCCCGGTGACGCCGAGCCATGCACGGCGTACTGCGCGTGTCGCCATGCCGGGCCGGGAAGGCATGCTAGCGCCGCGCGGGGTGACGGCTCCGGCGACCGTGCGCTCGACTGCGGTATCGGACGCGATATCAGACAACGATCGTCTCCTCCCGGGTAAAGCCGTCCGGCAGGCCGAACGCTTTCATGCCGCCCACCGCGGCGATGGCCTTCTTCACGAAGCGCTCGTCCACGAGGTCGCGGGCGACGAAAGCCGGGTCGAGCTTCGCAAGAAACGGTGCGCTGCCTTCGACCTGCGTCTTCTGCATGTGGCGCACCAACGCTTCGGTATAGCTCGGATACGGGTAGGGCTGGAAATCGATGCGCTTCTCATGCCAGTCCGCGTGCACGATCGCCTTGTCGGCGAGATAGCGGCCCTGCTCGGATGCGGCCGGCGCCAATACGCGCTGCAACACCTGGAACGGATGCGGCGTGTAGCGATTTTCGCCTTCCTTCGAGAGCAGGCGCGCGGCGTCTTCCGGGTGGGCGCGCGTCCATGCCTGCGCCTTCACGATGGCGTCGACGACTTTCTGCGACCACGCCGGGCGCGACGTCAAGTCGCGCTCGTGCATGGTGACGACGCAGCACGCGTGGTTTTTCCATACGTCCCCTGTAAAGCGCAGGATCTTGCCGACCTTCAGATTCTCGGCAGCGGCGTTGAACGGTTCGGCCACGATGTAGCCCGCGATCTGTTTGGCCGCGAGTGCGGGTGGCATATCGGACGGCGCCATGACGACCAGATTGACCTCGTTGGCCGCCGGCGTGCCGGTTTTCTTGAGCACGGGCGTGAGGCCGGCCGCGGCGAGCAGCCCTTGCAGCACCACGTTATGAATGGAGTACCAGAACGGGACGGCCACCGTCTTGCCGCCGAGCTCGCTTACCTTGTTCACGTCGTTCGCGACGGTAATGGCGCTGCCGTTGACGTGATTCCACGCCACGACCTTGGCCTGCGCCTGGCTGCCGTAGCGCGCCCAGACCGTCATCGGAGAGGGCAGGTGAACGACGTTGACCTGCCCTGAAAGGAATGCCTCGATGAGCTGTGCCCAGCTACGCAGGAGCGTCGGCTTTTCGGCCTTGACGCCGGCCTGCTCGAAGTAGCCGTTGTTGTGCGCGACGAGCAGCGGCGTCGCATCGGTGATCGGCAGGTAGCCGATGCGCAACGGCGCATCCGGCTCGGCCGCAGCGCGCGCGGCGGCCGAGGCCAGCAGCGGTGCGGCGCCCGCGACCGTCATCATCGAAGCAAGCTTGAGCCATTCACGGCGGGAAATTTGGCACATGGTCTGGGAATCCCCGTAAGTCTGGTCGGTGTGGTCTGTCGTGTGCGTTGGACGATGAGCCGCTGCGAGCCGTCACGCCGGCGTGCTCTCGCGTGACATCGCGCGCTGCAACGCCTGCAGGATTTCGATACGTAGCGTGCCCATCGCTTCGACGTGCGCCTCGCGCGGCGCGGGCACGTCCACTTGCCATTGGGCCAGCGTGCGTCCCTGGTTGCCCAACAGCACGATGCGGTCCGAGACGAGCAGGGCCTCGTCGATGTCGTGCGTGACGAGCACGGTCGCCGCGCCCGTGTCATGCACGACAGTGACGAGCAGTCGCTGCATGTCGGCGCGCGTCACTTCGTCGAGCGCCCCGAACGGCTCATCGAGCAGCAGCGCGCGTGGCTGCCGGGCGAGGCAGCGGGCAAGTGCGACGCGCTGTGCCATGCCGCCCGAGAGTTGCCGCGGATGCAGGCCATGCGCATGGGCCAGACCCACCTCGGCGAGCGCCGCGTCAATGCGCGCACGGCGCGTTTCGCGCGACAACGCCGGTTGACGGGAGAACGTCAGGCCGAATGCGACGTTGCGCTCGACCGACAGCCACGGCAGGAGGCACGGATCCTGGAATGCCAGTGCCACGTCGGGGCGCGGTCCCGTGAGCGGTGCATCCGCGACGGTGACGGTGCCCCGGCTCGGACGCAGCAGGCCAGCGGCAATGCGCAGCAGCGTCGACTTTCCCGACCCGCTCGGGCCCAGTACGGCAACGAGTTCCCCCGGTGCCACGGACAGGTCGACGCCGCGCAGGATTGCGCGCTCGCCATACGACAAGCCGATGTCGCGCAGCGTCAGGAACGATGAAGCCAATGACGATGCGCGCGAGGCTTCCTCGCGCGCGGTGGCGATGAACGTGTCGGTGTGCGCGCGTTGCGTCGCCGCGGGTCGAGTCATGAGGCCGTTCCGGTCTTGCGCTGCGCGCGCTGCGCCGCGAGCTGGTTCTTCAACTGGACGAGGCTCGGCGTCACGATAGGCACGAACGCCGCCTCGCGCTGACGCCGGGCAACGCCCGACAGGCCGCGCAGATAGCCGCGCCCGCCGCCTGCCTGCACCTCGAGCGTGGCGGCGCCGTGGACCACGCCCGCCAGGGCAATGCGCAGTTCGAACAGGCGCGCGGGCGATGCCACGAACTCGCCCTGCAGGACGCCCGACTTCAGTCGCGCCGCGAGGGCGTGCAACTGTTCGTGCAAGGCCGCGGCTTCGTCGGCGAGGGCGGCGCTCGCGCCGGGCCCCCCTTCGCCGGCACCCGCCAGGCTGCGGCGCGCGAGTCCCAGCGACATCCCGCACTGCAGGCCGAGAAACGCCGGGCGCACATGCGTCAGCCACGCAGGTGCGTCGTCGGTGATCCGGTCGTCCTCGGTCACCAGCGCTTCCTTTATCTGCAACGCCGCGGTGTTGGTGCCGCGCAGGCCGACCAGATCGAGGTCGTCGCTACGCGTGACGCCCGGCGTGTGGTGCGCAATCGCGAAGATCGACGGCGGCCCGCCCGACGCGTGATCGACGGCGGCGGCGGCCACAAAACCCTGCTTGCGCAGATTCGTGATCCACGGCAGGCCGCCGCTCACGCGCCAGGCGCGCTCCCCGCTTGCCATGTCAGCGGGCGCGGCGGCGTCAACCGCCCGGATCTGCAGCGGCTCGATCGCCGAGAGATATTTCATGGCGTTCGACAATCCGGTCGCCCCGGCGAGCTCGCCTGAGAGCAGCGTTGGCAGCAGGCGCTCGCGCAGCCCGCGGTTGGGGCTTTGCAGCAGGTACTCGATGAACGTGCGTTGTCCCCACAGCACAAAGGCGGCGGCGAACGAGTGCTCGGCAACCTCGGCCACGCTGTCGATCGCGTCGCCGATGGTGCCGCCGTCGCCACCCAATTCGCTCGGTACGCCGATGCGCAGCAGCCCGGCTTCGGCCAGGTGGGGCACGACGGCGCCGCACAGCGTGGCGTCCGTGTCCAGCGTTTCGGCATTGGCGTCGAGCCAGGACGCCAGTCCCGGCGCACGCACCGCTAGCCCGCGCTGACTGGCTGAGGCGCTCATGCCGCTTTTTCCTTCGGCGCCCAGCGGTACGCCGCCAGTTGCGGATTCAGCTCGTTCTGCGACAGGTTGTTCGCGAAGTTGCAAAGTGTCGCCAGCGAGATGCCGAGCACGACTTCGAGCGCGGCCGCGTCGCTGTAGCCGGCCGCCTTGAAGGCAGCGAGTTCGGCGTCCGATACGGCGCCGCGCGTGGCGATCACCGCGCGGGTGAACACGGCAACCGCGTCGAGCTTGGCGTCGGAGAGGGAGCGCTGGTCGCGAATTTCGTCGACGAGCGCCTCGGGCAATTGCGCCTTCTTCAGCGCCACGGCGGTGTGGCCGGCCACGCAGAAGCCGCAACCATGGATGCCTGCCGCCGTGATCTGCACGACTTCGCGTTCGGCGAGCGTCAGGCTCGCACGGCCGTTGATGGCGCCGACCGTCAGATATGTTTCCAGTGCGGTCGGGGCATTGGCCAGCGACGCCACCAGATTGGGCAGGAACCCGTTCGCCGCGAGCGATTTCTCCAGGAACGGACGGCTCGCCTCCGGGGCGGTCTCGAGGGTATGCAATGGCAGTCGGCTCATATCGGGCTCCTTACAGTCGAGCATCCATTGTGCGCAAGCCTGGACGCCGGCTCAATGCGCGCCCGTCTGCAAAATATGCGGATTTGTCTCATTGGGCGACGGCCACGGCCCATCGCGGCATCGGTTGCTCGCGGGAAGGGGAGACGGCGACGGGGGGCGGGGGCGGGCCCGGGAACGCGCCCGGTGAGCGTCAGTGCAGCGGGTACGGCTGCACCGCGCCGGCGGCGGGTGCGACAAGGCGGCCGTCGGAGGCCTGACTCTGGCGCCGCCACGCGCCCGGCTGGATGCCCGTCACGCGCTTGAACGCCTGCGCAAACGCGGATTCGGACTGATAGCCGACCTGCTCCGCGGCTTCGGGCACGGGAACGCCAGCGCGCAACAGCGCGGCCGCCGTCTTCATGCGCACCAGTGTCACGAATTGCGCCGGCGGCTGCCCGCCAATCTCCGCAAACTGCTTGCAAAAGCGTGCCCGCGACATGTGGACGAACGCGGCCATCGCATCCGTCGTCCACCGCTCCCCGGGTGATTCGATGATCGCCGCGGCCAGGCGGCCGAACGCGTCGCGGCGCATCAGGCGCCACATCCCCGGTGCGACGTCCTCGGCGTGGACGGCTTCGCGCAACGCGTAATAGAACAGCAGATCGGTGAGCCGCGCGAGCAAGGGCGACGGGGCTTCGCCGGGGCGTCGCGCCTCCGCCTGGATCAGCCCGAAAACTTGTGTCATCCCGTCAAGGCGGCCGCTGTCGCGGCGTGCCACGATCGGGTTCGGCAGCATGCCCAGGACCAGCGCGTCGAGATCGGTTCGGAATTCGAAGAATCCGCATGCCAGAGAGACTGCGCGCGGCGTGGGCACCTGCGAGGCGGTTGGAAGGGGCAGGAGGGGCGGGAGGGGCAGGAGGGGCGGCAGCGGCGACATCGTGCCCGCGCGGGCGCTCAGATCGGCGGGGGGCTCGGGATCCGGCGACAGGCAGTGTGCAATGTCAGACAGCAGAAATACGGCATCGCCGGTATGCAGAGGGACGCTGCGCGCAGGGCGGCCGGCGGCGGCGCCGACATGGAGGTGGCAACTGCCGCCCAACACCAGATGGAAGCTCGCGCGCTGATGCCCTGCCGTACTCGCCTGATACGTCCCGCAATACTCCCCGACATGAAAGAGCGTGCTCTTCAGTTCGAGCCCGGCGAGCAACCAGTCAGCAACGCGGTCAGGGTCGGAAGCGGCGATGGCGCCCGCCCGACGCCCGCCCCAATCGCGGTTATCTGCCCAATCTCCCATCGCCCGTTCCTCGTCCGGCATTTCAGTACCCCCAGGTCCCGGTTCGACCGCCCCGGCAAAACATCCATGCTCCCTACGCACATCGGAGTGGGCAACTATTTTTTTGTTGATTGCTTATGACTGATTGGGGGAGGTGGCGCCGTGGGGACCCGGTCACGTGCCGCGACCCCGGCGTCGCCGGCAAGCGACGCCTTTCCAGTCCGCGGGCTACGTGCGCGGGCGCATTGCTTTTCGGACAGGCATGAAAAAAGCCGATGATCATCGATCATCGGCTTTTCAAATATTCTTGGTGCCCAGAAGAGGACTCGAACCTCCACGGTGTTACCCGCTAGTACCTGAAACTAGTGCGTCTACCAATTCCGCCATCTGGGCCCCGTCAACTCGCACACCTGTTTTTGTGTGCTCGCTGCGAAGAAGTGGGATTATGCATGGGGCGTCTGATGCTGTCAATACGTTTGCTCAAAAATCTGAATGCGGCACCCCCGACTCAAGCCGCTACCCCCAAATGCTCGGCTCGTATCATCTCGATCAAATGCCGTAACCCCGGCAGCGTCTGCCGTCGGCTCGGGTAATACATCGACAACGGCGGCCCGTCCACCGCCCAATCCGTCAGCACCGCCTCCAGCTCGCCGCGCGCCAATTGCCCCGACACATTGCGCTCCAGCACATATCCCAACCCCAGCCCGCCGACCGCCGCCGCAATCACCCCGTCACTCTCGTTGATGCTCAACGCCCCCGGCACGTCCAGCTCGATGGCCGTTGGACCGTTGCCCAACTCCCATTTGTATAACGTGTTATCACCCAGGCGCATCCGGATGCAGTTGTGCGACATCAGGTCCTGCGGCACCCGCGGCCGACCGCGCCGCGCCAGATAAGCCGGCGACCCCACCACGATCCACTTCAACGTGGGCGTCAACGGCGTCGCGATCATGTCGCCCGGCACCGTATCCCCATACCGCATGCCCGCGTCATAACCCTGCGCCACAATGTCCAGCATCCGGTCGTCCACCGTCACATCCAGTTCGATGTCGGGATACGACGCCACAAACCGCGGCAATATCGGATCGAGCAGCAAACGCGCGGCATCGCGCGGCACATTCAACCGCAACCGGCCCGCCGGCGCTGCCCGATACCGGTCCAACGCCCCAATCGCCGACGCGATCTGCTCCAGACCCTGCTCCAACTCCTTCGCCAACGCAGCGCCCGCCGCCGTCGGCGACACGGAACGGCTCGTCCGATTCAACAGCTTCACTCCCAGACGCGCCTCCAGGTTGCGCATCGCGTGACTCAGGGCCGAGGTCGTCACGCCCAACTCCGCAGCGGCCTCCCGGAAACTCTGACGACGACAAATGGTGACAAAAACGTTCAGGTCGGCAAGCTCGCCGCGAGTAAAGGCTGGCATGTAGTTTCCAACAGGTAACGGATTAAGTGCTCATTGAATAATATTCATTTTTTTATGAGCAAAATTCTACCTATTTTCCACCTCGAGTCCACCGCGTTGGCTGTGGACGCCGCGCGGCAATACGCCAGGCCCCATATGGGGCATACGGGGCATACAGGGCATACGGGGCATATGGCGCATCGGGCCTACGGCGCATACGGCAGCGGCATCTGCGACGTCGCGCGGATCCGGTCATGTGCCGCGCCCCCGGCGTCGCCGGCAAGCGATGCCTTTCCAGTCCCCGGGCTATGTGCGCGGGCGCATAGCTTTCCGGGCAAGCATGAAAAAAGCCGATGATCATCGATCATCGGCTTTTCAAATATTTTTGGTGCCCAGAAGAGGACTCGAACCTCCACGGTGTTACCCGCTAGTACCTGAAACTAGTGCGTCTACCAATTCCGCCATCTGGGCCCCGTCAACTCGCACACCTGTTTTTGTGTGCTTGCTGCGAAGAAGTGAAATTATGCTGATGCGATGCGGGAGTGTCAACAGTTCGGGCGAAAAAAATTTTGTTTCCGTCACCCTCATGCGCTCCCACGCTCGAAATCCGCACAGGTGGCAGATTTCGCGAGGTTTGCCGTATGATTGTCCCTGTTCGTGCTGCCACGCAATCGCGGGCCGCACGACACCACGGACCGTCGGGCGCATGGTGCGCCACTCGGCCGGACTCAACCGGCACAGCAACGCTACCGACCTTTGAGCAAATATCCCTATCCGATCCCGAGTCGCGAAGAGATCCTCGGTGTCCTGCGCACCGCAGACTCCGCGCTGTCCGCCAACGATATCGCCGAATCCCTGGCCATCAAGAAGCAGGAACGCGAAGGCTTCTTCAAACGCCTCGCCGCCATGGAACGCGACGACCAGATCCGTCTCGACCGGCGCGGTTACTATCAACTGACCCACCCGTCGAACTTCATCGCAGGCCGCGTCATCGGCCACCGCGACGGCTACGGCTTCGCCGTGCGCGACGACGACGGCGATGATCTCTTCCTGCCCAACGAGGAAATGAAGAAGGTCATGCACAATGACCGCGTCCTCCTGCGCATTGCCGGCTACGATCGCCGCGGTCGCCCCGAGGGCCATATCGTCGAGGTCGTCAGCCGTGCCAACACCCACGTCATCGGCCGGCTTCTCAACGAGAACGGCGTCATGGTCGTCGCCCCGGAAGACAAGCGCATCGGCCACGACATCCTCATCCCGCCCCGCGCCCAGGGCAAGGCCAAGGTCGGGCAGGTCGTCTCCGTCGAACTTACCGACTACCCGAGCCGCTACAGCCAGCCCATCGGCCGGGTCTCGGAAGTGCTTGGCGACATCGACGACCCCGGCATGGAAATCGAGATCGCCGTGCGCAAGTATGGCGTGCCCCACCAGTTCTCGGCCGAGGCGCTCGCCGCCGCCGGCGCGTTGCCCGACGAGGTGCGCGCGCCGGACCTGCGCCATCGCATCGACCTGCGCGACGTCCCGCTCGTCACGATCGACGGCGAAGACGCCCGCGACTTCGACGACGCCGTCTACTGCGAGCCGGCCAAGGTCGGCCGAACGAACGGCTTTCGTCTGATCGTCGCCATCGCCGACGTCTCGCACTACGTCACTCCTGGCGGCCCGCTCGACGCCGACGCCCTCACGCGCAGCACGTCCGTCTACTTCCCGCGACGCGTCATCCCGATGCTCCCGGAGAAGCTCTCGAACGGCCTGTGCTCGCTCAACCCGGACGTCGATCGCTGCGTGCTCGTGTGCGACGCACTCGTGGCCCCGAACGGCGACGTGAAGGCCTATCAGTTCTATCCGGCAGTCATCCACTCGGCCGCGCGCCTCACCTACACGGAAGTCGCCGCGGTCCTCGGCAACACCAAGGGCGCCGAAGCCCAACGCCGCGCGGCGCTGCTGCCGCATCTGCAGAATCTGTACGATCTCTACAAGGTGCTCGCCAAGGCGCGCAAGACGCGCGGCGCCATCGAATTCGATTCGACGGAGACGTATATCGTCTGCAACGCGCAAGGCAAGATCGAGCAGATCCTGCCGCGCACCCGTAACGACGCACACCGGCTCATCGAGGAATGCATGCTCACGGCCAACGTATGCGCCGCGGACTTCCTCAAGCGTCACAAGCAGCCGGGCCTGTATCGCATTCACGCCGGCCCGTCCGGCGAGCGCCTCCAGGTGCTGCGCACGTTCCTCAAGACGCTCGGCCTCACGCTGGGCGGCGGCGACGAGCCCGCCACGTCCGACTATGCGGAACTCATGACGCAGATCGAAGCGCGGCCCGACGCGCCCATGCTGCAGACCATGCTGCTGCGCTCGATGCAGCAGGCCGTCTACAGTCCGGACAACATCGGTCACTTCGGCCTCGCGTATCCGGCCTATACGCACTTCACCAGCCCGATTCGCCGCTACCCCGATCTGCTCACGCACCGTGCGATCAAGGCCGTGCTCGCGGGCAAGAAGTACGAGCCGATCATTCCCGACGGCGTCGAGATGACGACCGGCCTCTCGCCCCACGCGCGCAAGCTGCAGAAGGACGACGAGGCCGCGAAGAGCAAGAAGGCGCCTTCGGCGAAGAAGCGCGACGCCATCTGGGACGAGCTCGGCCTGCATTGCTCGGCCAACGAGCGCCGCGCGGACGAAGCCTCGCGCGACGTCGAGGCCTGGCTCAAGTGCTACTTCATGCGCGACAAGCTCGGCGAGGAGTACGGCGGCACGGTAAGCGCCGTCACCTCGTTCGGCATTTTCGTGCAGCTCGACGATTTGTTCATCGAAGGCCTCGTACACGTGACGGAACTCGGCAGCGACTACTTCCAGTTCGACGAAGTGCGTCACGAACTGCGCGGCGAGCGCACCGGCATCCGTTACCGTCTGACCGACCGTGTGCGCGTGCAGGTGAGCCGCGTGGATCTCGACGCCCGCAAGATCGACTTCCGGCTCGTGCGCGAACCGAATGCCCGCTCGCTCGCGAAGACCTCGGGACGCGCCGAGCGCGGCGGTGCACCGGTCCCGGCGCCGGCAGCGGGCACGCCGGGTCTCGCCGGAACGGCCGGCGCCGGCCCGAGCATCCGTCAACTGCCCAAGGGCGGTGCGCTGCTCAACGGCGTGCAGCCGGCGCCGGTCGGCAAGCGCCCCGCCAAGCCGAAGTCGGCGAGGGTAAAGGCCGCGCGCGCCGAGCGAGGCGCGGCGCCGGCCAAGCGCAGCGGCAGCAAGGCGCCGGCGAAGCATTCGGGAGGTCCGGCGAAGAAGCCGCGGCGCGGATAAACCGCGCAATGCGATGTTTGCAGTAAGATGGGCGCCTTGTGCCGGCGGCGGGCGGCATGTGGTGCCCGCGAGTCTGATGCGGCGGCGGTTGTCCTACCGGGCACCGCCGCCGTCGTGCTTTGTGCCGCTCGAGTGCCACGTTGCCCGAGCGAGCCGCGCACACGCTATTTTGAGGATGTGAAATGAGTCAACTGAAATTGCTGTTCGGCTTTCACGCCGTGACGGCACGCCTGCGCCACGATGCCGGCAGCATCGAGGAGATCTACTACGACCCGAGCCGCCGCGATCGGCGTATGACGGATTTCCTGAAGCATGTGGAATCGGCCAAGGGCGCGCCGGGCGTCAAGATCAAGGTGATTCAGGCCGACGGCAAACGTCTGGACGGCATGGCGGGATCGTCGCGGCACCAGGGCGTGGTCGCGCGGGCGCAGGAAGTGTCGCTGGCGCTCAATCTGGACGAGTTGCTCGACGGCATTTCGGGGCCGCCGCTGTTGCTGGTGCTCGACGGCGTGACCGATCCGCACAACCTCGGGGCGTGCCTGCGCGTGGCCGACGGGGCAGGCGCGCACGCCGTCATCGCGCCGAAGGATCGCGCCGTCGGCCTGAACGCCACGGCGGCCAAGGTCGCCAGCGGGGCGGCCGAGACCGTGCCGTACATCATGGTGACGAATCTCTCGCGCACGCTGCGCGAGCTCAAGGATCGCGGCATCTGGGTGGTGGGAACGTCGGACGACGCGCCAGCCGACATCTACGGCACCGATCTGAGGGGCCCGATGGCCATCGTGATGGGCGCGGAAGGCGAGGGCATGCGCCGCCTCGTGCGCGAGAACTGCGACTCGCTGATGCGCATTCCGATGGCCGGCGGCTGCGAAAGCCTGAACGTCTCCGTGGCCAGCGCCGTTTGCCTGTATGAGGCCGTGCGCCAGCGCGCGACGGTGAGCGCGGCAGCCGCGGCGATCAAGCCGGCGAAGTAAGCTCGCCCGCGCGCGCCGCGTGAGCGGCGGGTGCGCCTAGCGTGCCGCGTCGATCAGCGCTTCGAGCTTGATGGCGTCCGCGGCGAATGCGCGAATGCCTTCGGCGAGCTTTTCGGTGGCCATCGCGTCGTCGTTGAGCTGCAAGCGGAAGGACGGCTCGTCCGTCTTCACGCGATCGACCACGGCCTCGCGGGCTGCCTTCGGATCCAACTCGCGCTTGACTTCGCCTTCGGTCGTGTGCAGTTGTTCGAGCAGCGCCGGGCTGATCGTGAGCAGATCGCAGCCGGCCAGCGCGAGGATTTGCCCCGTCGAGCGGAAGCTGGCGCCCATGACTTCCGTTTCGTAACCGAAGTGCTTGTAGTAGCGGTAGATGGCCGAGACGGAGCGCACGCCGGGATCGTTCGCGCCGGCGTTCGCCGCCTCGTCCCAATTCGCGCCTGCCGATTTCTTGTGCCAATCGTAAATGCGGCCGACGAACGGGGAGATCAGTCGCGCACCGGCTTCGGCGCAGGCGGCCGCCTGCACGAGGCAGAAGAGCAGCGTCATGTTGCAGCGGATGTTCTCGCGCTCGAGGATTTCGGCCGCGCGGATGCCTTCCCACGTCGACGCAATCTTGATGAGTACGCGTTCGCGCTCGATGCCCTGCGCTTCGTACATTGCGATGAGCTTGCGCGCGCGGGCGACCGTGCCCGCAGTGTCGAACGACAGCCGTGCATCCACCTCGGTCGACACGCGCCCAGGCACGATGTCGAGGATTTCGCGCCCGAAGGCGATCAGCAGACGGTCGATGATTTCGTCGGTGGACTCGGCGCGATGCTCGCCGACCACGCGCGTGAGGATCGGCCGGTAGGCGTCCTTTTGCACCGCGCCCAGAATCAGCGAGGGGTTGGTGGTGGCGTCCTGCGGCTTGTAGGCGGCCATCGCCTGAAAGTCACCCGTATCGGCGACGACGATCGTGTGGCGTTTGAGCTGGTCGAGCAGGTTCATGAGAGCGGCCTTGCGACAGTGCATTGCGTGACATGATGCCGAGCGCACCCGACAGAGGGGGACGCGACCGGCGCGGGACGGCAGGAGTCGAGCGTCGAGTCTCGATGACGGGGGCTGGCCAAATGCGGCCTGCCGCTGTCGTGCGAGAGGCGCGGGGCCACGAAATACGGCGCGTCCCGTCCGACTCCGGTAAACTTCCGACTTTACCAAACTTTGCCGGAATTCCCCATGACCCAGGACGAACTCAAACGCTTGGTCGGCCAGGCAGCCGCCGACTATGTGAACCAACACGTGCCCGAGGGCAGCGTGATCGGCGTGGGCACCGGCTCCACGGCCAATTGCTTCATCGACGCGCTGGCCGCGCACAAGGGCCGATATCGCGGCGCGGTCTCCAGTTCCGAAGCGAGCACCGAGCGCCTGCGCAAGCATGGCATCGAAGTGTTCGACCTCAACCAGATCGAGAGCCTGCCCGTCTATGTGGACGGGGCCGATGAAATCAACGCGCTCGGCCATATGGTCAAGGGCGGCGGCGGCGCGCTCACGCGCGAGAAGATCGTCGCGTCCGTGGCCAGGGAATTCGTCTGCGTGGTCGACGCTTCCAAGGAAGTGGCCGTGCTCGGCGTGTTCCCGCTGCCCGTCGAAGTCATCCCCATGGCGCAGGCGAGCGTCGCGCGCGCGCTGGCGGCGCTCGGCGGCAAGCCGCAGGCGCGCGTGCGGGCCGACGGCAGCCCGTATGTGACCGACAACGGCTGCGCGATCCTCGACGTGCACGGTCTGCAGATCCTCGACCCCGTCGCGTTCGAGACGCAGGTCAATCAGATCCCGGGCGTGGTGACGGTCGGCCTCTTCGCGCAGCGCGGCGCCGACATCACGCTCATGGGCACGCCGCAAGGCGTGCGCACCATCGACTACAAGAGCTGATCGCCGGAGGGCAGGATGGCTGGATCGCGTCGTCTTCCCGAAACCTGGTTCCGTCGAGGACTGTGGCTGATTGCCGTGCTGTTTGCGGCGTTCCTGATCGGTCTTGGCGGTCTCGTCGTCGATCAGTTGCCGGGCGTGGCGCAGGCGCCGACGCTCGAATCCTTCGTGGACCCGGTGCAGGCGCGGCGCGCGGATGCAGCCATCAGGCAGGCGCAGACGCAGCTCGAAGATGTGGCGAGCCAACTGGAGACGGCGCGTCTTCAGCTCAAGGCGCGCAGCACGGCGTATCGCAACGCGCGCGAGTCGTTCAACGACTGGGTCGCCACGCGCACGGCCACGGCGCAGGCCAGCCAGGATGCCGAGCTCGTGTCGCGCACGCGAGCGCTCGACGCGCTCAAGGCGGCCGAGCGCGATGCGCAGACGCAGGTCGACGGTCTTGAAGCCAAACAGCTCGATGCGCAACGCAGCGTCCAGTCGGCGCGCAATGCGCGCGATGCGCTCGACACGGCGGCCGGTGAGCAGTTGGCCGCCATGCAGCACGCGCGGGAGTTGAAGGTCTTCGGCATTCGTCTGGCGCTGACCTTGCCGCTGCTGGCGGTGGCGGGCTGGCTGTTGGTGCGTCAGCGCAAGAGCACGTGGTGGCCGTTCGTCTGGGGTTTCATCTTTTTCGCGCTGTTCGCGTTCTTCGTCGAGCTGGTGCCGTATCTGCCGGACTATGGCGGCTACGTGCGCTACCTTGTGGGGATTGTGCTGACGGTATTGATCGGCCGCTATGCGATCGTCTCGCTGCAGCGATATCTGGCGCGTCAGAAGGCGGAAGAGCAGTTGCCGGACGAGGAGCGGCGCAAGACGTTGTCATACGATCTGGCGCAAGCGCGTCTGGCGAAATCGGTGTGTCCGGGTTGTGAGCGGCCGGTAAAGCTCGACGATGTCGAGCGCGACTTCTGCGTGCACTGCGGCATCTGTTTGTTCGATCGTTGCGGGACGTGCACCACGCGAAAGAACGCGTTCGCGCACTTCTGCCATCACTGCGGGGCGCGTTCGGCGGGTAGTGGCGCAGGAGGTGCAGTGAGCGCCGCATAGCGACGCCGCCCCAGGCGATCGAGCGCAGAGCAAAAGGCTGAGCCCGAAATCCGGGAACTCAGCCTTTTGCTTTTGACGGAAGGCGCTGTGTGCGAGTGCGGGGACGGATCGGCGCCCTCAATCGCTCGTCAATCGCTCCTCAATCGCCCCCCGATCGCCTCCAATCGGCAGTCCTTTTTGCCGCGAGTCCGGCTGATGTCCGGCTGATGTCCGGGGGAGGCCTTCGGGGCTGGATAGTGGGACGATGCCCGGCCCTGGTTTATTCCGACGCCGGCGGTACGTACCCTTGCGCGACGTCGGCGCCTTCGCCGAAGAAGTACTTTTCGGTTTGCTTGACGAGGTACTGGCGTGCGCGCGGGTCGGCCATGTTCAGGCGATTCTCGTTGATGAGCATCGTCTGTTGCTTGAGCCACCCGGCCCACGCTTCCTTGGAGACGCTTTCCCAGAGGCGTTTGCCGAGTTCGCCGGGCATCGGCGGGAAATCGAGACCTTCGGCTTCTTTGCCGAGTTTGACGCATTGGACCATGCGGGCCATGGGGAACTCCTTCGTAATCGTGGTATGCCGGATGGCAACAAAGTGGGTTGCCGCGTTATCGGGCGGTGGCGGTGCAGACTGGCCGCGCCTGCCCGGGCGGGTGTGTCATTCCCGATCGGCCGGTGGATCTGTCCGTCGATCGTCGATAGCGGGATATGGGGGCAGCGAGGCGCAACACAAGAGACGCGTTGCATCGCGCGTGCCGGCCGCCCCGTTCACCGTTACAGTTTCTTGATCAGCACCAGCGAGCGGCGCTGCCAGTTATAGAGGCGGCGGCGGTCGGCGGGCAGGTCGTCCACGCCGGCCTTGACGAAGCCTCGCTTGAGGAACCAGTGCTCGGTGCGCGTGGTGAGCACGAACAGGCGTTCCAGTCCGCGCGCCCGGGCGCGCTGCTCGATGTGTTTGAGCAGCCGTTCGCCGTCGCCGGAGCCCTGCGCTTCCGGGTCGACCGTGAGGCAGGCCATCTCGCCGATGCGCTCGGTCGGGTACGGATAGAGCGCGGCGCAGCCGAACAGCCGCCCGTCGTGCTCGATGACCGAGAAGTGGTCGATATCGCGCTCGAGCTGGTGGCGGCCGCGGCGCACGAGCGTGCCGTCCGCTTCGAGCGGTTCGATCAGTTGCAGAATGCCGCCGACGTCGTCGATCGTCGCTTCACGCAGGCTCTCGAGATTCTCGTAAGAGATCATGGTGCCCACGCCGTCGTGCGAAAACAGTTCGAGCAGCATGCTGCCGTCGAGCGCGAACGGCACGATATGGGCGCGGGCCACGCCGGCCCGGCAAGCGCGCGTGGCGTACTTCAGGTAGAACGCCGAATCGCGGTCCAGCGTGCCTTGCGACTGCATGCGCTGCGCGTCTTCGAGCGTGAGCTCGCGCTGCAGCTCGTTGTATTCGTTGAGAATGCCGGGCGTCTCGGTAATGAAGATCAGCTTGTCGGCGCGCAGCGCGATGGCCGCCGACGAAGCCACGTCTTCCATCGTGAGGTTGAACGACTGACCCGTCGGCGAGAAGCCGAGCGGTGAGAGCAGCACGATCTTGCCGTTGGCGAGCGAGAGGCGAATCGATTCCGCGTCCACCTTGCGAACCACGCCCGTATGCTGGAAGTCGACGCCGTCGACGATACCGACCGGTCGGCCGGTGACGAAGTTGCCCGAGACCACGCTGATGCGCGCGTTGCCCATGGGCGTGTTCGGCAGGCCCTGGCTGATCGACGCCTCGATGTCCAGCCGCAATTCGCCCGCCGCTTCCTTCACCGCCTCGAGCGCCGCGGCGTCCGTGATGCGCATTTGCTGGGCGAAGTGCGACTCGATATGTCGCAGGCGCATCTGCTCTTCGACCTGCGGCCGCGAGCCGTGCACCAGCACGATGTGCATGCCCATGGCGCACAGGAGGGCGACGTCCTGGATCAGGGAGTCGAGCCCGCCGGCGGCGACCAGCTCACCGCCGAAGGCGACGACGAACGTCTTGTCGCGAAATGCGTGGATGTAGGGGGCAACCGAGCGCAGCCAGTCCACGAACTGGGCCTGGCGGGCGGTCTCTTCGTCTTGTACGGCGGGGTCGGGTTCGGTCAGCATGAGTGTACGTGCGCAAACATGCGCAGATTATATAATGCGCGCCCATGGCAAGTGATGAACGAAATCGACAATCGAAGCCCCCGAAGCCGAAAGTGACGGCGCCGGGGCACACGCGCGGTCCCGCACGGCAAACGGCGGCGGCGCCCGGAGCTCGCGCCACGCCGGCGGAGCGCGCCGCGCGCGAGGCCGAACGGCTCGCCGGCCGGCAGGCCGCCGCCAATCGCGTGCCTGAAATCACCTTCCCCGAGGCGCTGCCCGTGTCCGGCCGCCGCGAAGAAATCGCGCGCGCCATTGCCGGGCACCAGGTCGTGATCGTGAGCGGTGAGACCGGCTCGGGCAAGACCACGCAGCTTCCCAAAATCTGCCTCGCACTCGGCCGTGGCCTCGGCGCGGGCGGCACCGGCCTGATCGGCCACACGCAGCCGCGCCGTATCGCGGCCTCGGCCACCGCGCGCCGCATCGCCGAGGAGCTGAACACGCCGCTGGGCGAAATCGTCGGCTTCAAGGTCCGCTTCAACGATACGCTCTCGGGAGGTGCCTCGGTCAAGCTCATGACCGACGGCATTCTGCTCGCCGAGACGCAGACCGATCCGCTGTTGCGCGCCTACGACACGATCATCATCGACGAGGCCCACGAGCGCAGCCTGAACATCGACTTCCTGCTCGGCTATCTCAAGCAACTGCTGCCGCGCCGACCCGATCTCAAGGTGATCATCACCTCGGCCACCATCGACGCCGAGCGCTTCGCGCGCCATTTCGGCACGGGCGAGGGGGACAATCTGCGCCCGGCGCCCGTCATCGAGGTGAGCGGCCGTCTCTACCCGGTCGAAGTGCGCTACCGGCCAATCCAGGACGATGCGCGCATCGCCGCCGCGCAGGGGCGGGATGGACGTGATGGGCGCGAGGCCGGCCGGGCGAGCGCCAGGGACCGCGAACGCGATCTGATGGACGGCATCGTCGACGCCGTCGACGAACTCTGCCGCGAAGGCCCCGGCGACGTGCTGGTCTTCCTGCCCGGCGAGCGCGAAATTCGCGAGGCCGCCGAGTCGCTGCGCAAGCACCATCCGCCGCACACCGAAATTCTGCCGCTATACGCGCGGCTGTCGGCCGCCGAGCAGGAGCGCGTGTTCAAGCCGTCGAACGCCCGGCGCATCGTGCTCGCCACGAACGTGGCCGAAACGTCGCTCACCGTGCCCGGCATTCGCTACGTGGTCGACGCGGGCACCGCGCGCGTGAAGCGCTATTCGTACCGCAACAAGGTCGAGCAGCTGCAGATCGAACCGATTTCGCAGGCCGCCGCCAACCAGCGCGCCGGCCGATGCGGGCGCGTGGCCGACGGTGTTTGCATTCGCCTGTACGACGAAACGGATTTCCAGTCGCGTGCGCGTTTCACCGACCCGGAGATCCTGCGCTCGTCGCTCGCCGCGGTCATTCTGCGCATGCAGTCGCTGCGGCTCGCGAAGGTCGAGGAATTTCCGTTCATCGAGCCGCCGCCCGGACGCGCCATCGCCGACGGCTACCAGTTGCTCAACGAACTGGGCGCGGTCGACGACGCCAATCAGCTCACGCCGCTGGGCCGCGAGCTGGCGCGCCTGCCGCTCGACCCGCGCGTTGGCCGCATGATCCTCGCCGCGCGCTATCACCAGTCGCTGCGCGAAGTGCTCATCATCGCGAGTGCGCTGGCGGTGCAGGACCCGCGCGACCGGCCGATCGAGGCGCAGGACGCCGCCGACAACGCGCATCGCAAGTTTGCCGACGAGCGCAGCGAATTCCTCTCGTGGCTGAAGATCTGGCACTGGTTCGAGCAAGCCATCGCGCACAAGAAGTCGAACCGCCTGCTCGCGCAGGCGTGCCGCGACAACTTCCTCTCGCAGTTGCGCCTGCGTGAATGGCGCGACGTCCACAGCCAACTCCTCACGGTCGTGCGCGAGCAGGGCTGGCGCATCAGCGAGACCGAGGCCACCTATGAGCAGGTGCACCTGGCGCTGCTCGCCGGGTTGCTGGGCAACATCGGCTGCAAGGCCGACGACGATCCCCACTTCCTCGGCGCGCATGGCATCAAGTTTCATATCTGGCCGGGCTCGTCGCTCGTGAAGAAAGCCGGGCGCTGGGTCATGGCCGGCGAGCTCGTCGAGACCAGCCGTCTGTACGCACGCTGCGTTGCGCGCATCGAGCCCGAATGGATCGAGCGCGTGGGCAGGCACCTCGTGAAGACGTCGTTGTCCGACGCGCATTGGGAGAAGAAGGCCGCGCAGGTCGTCGCCTACGAACGTGGCACGCTCTACGGGCTCACCATCTACGCGCGCCGGCGCATGAACTTCGGTCCGCGCGATCCGCGCCGCGCGCGAGAGATATTCCTGCGCAGCGCGCTCGTGGAAGGCGAATGGGAGACGAAGCTCCCGTTCTATGCGCACAACCGCAAGCTCATCGCCGATATCGAGCAGCTCGAACACAAGTCGCGTCGGCAGGACGTGCTCGTCGACGACGAACTGATCTACGCGTACTACGACGCGCATGTGCCCGCCGGCCTGTACGACGGCGCGGGCTTCGAGCATTGGTATCGCGAGACGGCCAGGGGAGCGCCCCGGTTGCTGTTCCTGGAGCGCGAGGACCTGATGCGTCACGAGGCCGCCGGCGTCACGACCGACCTGTTCCCGAAGAAGACGGCGATCGCGGGCGTGGAAATGGCGCTCACGTACCACTTCGAGCCGGGGTCGCCGCGTGACGGGGTCACGCTCGCGGTGCCGCTGTATGCCCTGAACCAGGTCGATGCGCGCCGGTGCGAATGGCTCGTGCCGGGCATGCTCAAGGAGAAGGTCCATCTGCTGATGAAGTCGCTGCCGCAGAAACTGCGGCGCCACTTCGTGCCCTTGCCGGAATACGCGGCCGGTTTCGTCGATCGGGCCACGTTCGGACAGGGGGCGCTGCTCGACGCAGTGATTGCCGACGCGCGCGAAGCGACAGGCGTCATGCTCAGGCCGAGCGACTTCAAGCTCGAAATGCTGCCGGCGCATCTGTCGATGAACTTCAAGGTGATCGACGAGCACGGGCGTCAGCTCGGCATGGGGCGCAATCTCGCGCAGTTGCGCGCCGAACTCGGCCAGCAGGCGCAGCGCACGTTCCAGGCGCTGGCGGCAAGGAGTGGTACGACGCCGACCGGCAACGTCGCGGGCGAGGCCCGGATATCTGCGCCGCAGGCCGGCCCGGCGGGCGGCAAGGTGCCAGCCCGCGGGCAGAAGGCGTCTTCGGGGGCGCCGGCTGCGGCTGTCGAGCCGAGCCGCTACGACAATCTCACGACGTGGAGTTTCGGCGAGTTGCCGGAGATGCTCGAGATACGGCGGGGCGGGCAGATCCTGTTCGGCTATCCGGCGCTCGTCGATCGCGGCGATCACTGCGATCTGGAGGTGTTCGACGATCCGGACGAGGCGCAGCGTCAGCATCGCGCCGGGCTGCGAAGACTCTTCGCGATCCAGCTGCGCGAGCAGGTGAAGTATCTGGAAAAGAACATTCCGGGCCTGCAACAGATGGCGATGCAATACATGAATCTGGGCACGCAGGAAGAACTGCGCGCCCAGATCGTGGACCTGGCGCTCGAACGCGCATGTCTTCAGCAGCCTTGGCCGAGCGACAACGCGTCGTTCGTCGCGCGCAAGGACGAAGGGCGAGGGCGGCTCACGCTGCTCGCGCAGGAAATCGCGCGGCTGGCGGGGCAGATTCTCGCCGAGTACGCCGCGTTGCAGAAAAAGCTCGCACAGGCCAGGCCGTTCGCGCAGGCCCATGCCGACCTGATGGCGCAGTTGCAGCGGCTGGTCGGCAAGCGCTTCCTGATCGACACGCCTTATGCGCAACTGGCGCATTTCCCTCGCTACCTCAAGGCGATGGCCGCGCGCATCGACAAGCTCAAGGCCGATCCGTCGCGCGACGCTCGCGCCATGAACGAGCTCGCGCCGCTGTTGCAGAACTGGCAGCGCGCCACGTCGCAACGGCGCGATCACGACGACGCCCGGTTGGACGAGTTCCGCTGGCTGCTCGAAGAACTGCGCGTATCGCTCTTCGCGCAGGAATTGCGCACGCCGATGCCCGTATCCGTCAAGCGCCTGCACAAGGTGTGGGAGGCGCTGCAACGTTAAGGCAAGGCGCGCGGGCCGGGCGTCGCGGCGCGCCGGCGGGGCGACCCGATGCTCGATGGCGCCCGCTCCCCGTGGGGGCGGGTGCCATTCTGGTACGCCGAGCACAGGCGGGTTTGCGCGACGTCAACAAGTGTTGCAATTGTGTTTCGTCAGATCAAAAAAGGCGGCGCCGCGGCGCGCTGGCGGGGCGTTCCCGGCCTACAATAGCGAAACTTTTTTGTGCGACGGCGAGGTGCGGTGTGCGTGCGACGACGGTCCGTGCGCGACCCCGTTGGCGATCTGCCGACCCAGGCTTCTCCCTCTTTTTCTCCCGAGAGATTCTGCAATGCGCAAACTTCTGATCGCCGCTGGCCTGGCGGCTTCCTTCGGTCTTGCGGCACTCGCCGGCCCCGCCGCGGCGGCGACGCCTGCCGCGAGCGACGGCGTGGTCGTCGTGCTCAATTCGGCCGACGCGAGCGTCAGCCTGATCGACAAGGCCACACAGAAGGTCATTCAGACGTTCCCGGTCGGCAAGGAGCCCCATCACCTGATGGCGACGCCGGACAACCAGTCGCTCATCGTGGCGAACTCGGTGGGCAACAACCTTGTTTTCCTGGACCCGAAGACGGGCCAAATTCAGCGCAAGATCGAGAACATCGAGGACCCGTACCAGATCGGCTTCTCGCCGGACAAGAAGTGGTTCGTGGCCAACGGCCTGCGCCTCGATCGCGTGGACGTGTACCGCTACGACGGCAAGAACCTGAGCGTTGCCCAGCGCATCCCGCTCAAGAAGATGCCAAGCCACCTGGTGTTCACTCAGGACAGCCGGCTCGTGTTCATCTCGTTGCAGGAATCGAACGAGATCGCGGCGATCGATCTGGCCACGCAGAAGGTGCTGTGGAAGATGAAGGTGGGCGACAGCCCGGCCGGCGTCTGGCTCACCCCGGGCGACAAGTATCTGCTCGTGGGCATGACAGGCGCGGACTACGCCGCCGTGGTCGACTGGCGCAACCAGAAGGTGGTGAAGACGATCCCGACGGGCAGGGGCGCCCATAACTTCCGCTCGCTCGCCGACGGCAAGCACGTGCTTATCTCCAACCGCGTGTCGAGCACCATCAGCATCATCGATCAGGACGCGCTCACCAACGTCGGCAATATCACCGGGCTGCTGCCGGGCCCGGACGACATGGAGCTCTCGGCCGATCGCAAGACGCTGTGGGTGACGTTCCGCTGGGCCCGCAAGGTCGGCATCATCGACCTGGCCTCACGCAAGCTCGTCAACACCATTGCGGTCGGGCGCTCGCCGCACGGGATCTATTTCTACGACCGCGCACCAGTGCTGTAACATCGGGGCATTGCCGCCCGCGCGCTATTTGACCGGGCGTCGCCACGACGCCCGGCCCCGTGACATGTTCGATTCGCTGGTCGACGGTTTTTACGCCGCTTTTTCGGCGGCGCAGACCGAGATCTACACCCGCATCGTGCAGCCCGTGCTGTACGCCACCGGGCTGATGTCGCTTGCCGACGATGCCTTCGACGCCGTCCAGTTCTTCCTGATCGGCGTGCTCCAGATCGTGCTGATGCTCGCGCTGCTGCGCCCGCTCGAGTGGCTCGCGCCGGCCGAGCGGTGGCGCGAGCGACGTGCCGTGCGCGTAGACGTAATTTACACGCTGGTGCATCGGCTCGGGCTGTTCAATCTGGTGTTCTTCTTCGTGTTGCGCCCGCTCTTCGACGCTCTGCAGGCGTGGCTGCGGCTCGCCGGCTTCGTCAACGTCAATCTGGAGGATCTCTGGCCGGGCGTGACCGATCATGCGCTGGTGAGCTTCCTCGTCTATCTGCTGGTGCTCGATTTCGCCGGCTACTGGTATCACCGCTGGAGCCACACGTTCCGATGGTGGTGGGCGCTGCATGCCGTGCATCACAGCCAGCGCCAGATGTCGTTCTGGACCGATAACCGCAACCACCTGCTCGACGATCTGATCAAGGCGGCCTTCTTTGCCGTCATTGCCATCGTGATCGGGGTGAGCCCGGTGCAGTTCGTGCTGCTCGTGGCGGTGTCGGACTGGCTGCAGAGCCTGCAGCACACCAACACGCGCCTGCGCTTTGGCCGGCTCGGCGAGCGTTTGCTCGTGAGCCCGGCGTTCCACCGCCGGCATCATGCGATCGGCGTCGGCCACGAGGGGCGCCATCGCGGCTGCAACTTCGGCGTGCTGTTCCCGTGGTGGGACATGGCGTTGGGCACCGCCGACTTTTCGCGCGCGGGCGTCGCCACCGGCATTCGCGATCAGTTGCCGCCGCCCGCGGGCCGGCTGGTCGACTACGGCGAGGGCTTCTGGGCCCAACAGTGGCTCGGCCTGCAACGCCTTTGGGCGAGCCTTCGCCCGCGCCGGGCCGCCGGCCCCGGCGCCGATTCCGCGACCCGCACCGACCGTACCGAATCTGCATGAACGATATGCTTCGCGCGCTTGGCCGCGCGCTCGTGAGTCTGTTGCACCCGCGCATGCTGTGGCTTACCGCCATGCCGTTCGTCGTCTCGGGCCTCGTGTGGGGCGCCGTGATCTGGTTCGGCTGGGAGCCGTTTACCGACTTTCTGCGCGTGTGGCTCGAGCAGTGGTCGTTCACGCAGTGGATCTACCGCTTCTTCAACTACTTCGGCGTGGACAGCGTGCGCATGGCGCTCGCACCGTTCATTCTCGTGGCGCTGCTCGTGCCGTTGATCGTCGTGACGGCGCTGCTGCTCATTGCCGGCTGGTCCATGCCCGCGGTGCTGCGGCATCTGTCGCGCCGTCACTTCATCCATCTCGAAGCCCGGCGCGGCGGCTCGTTCTGGGGCAGCCTCGGGCAGTCGCTCGGCGCGACGGCGGTTTTTCTCGTCGCAGCGCTGCTGACGCTGCCGCTGTGGCTCGTGCCGCCGTTCTTCGCGATCGTGCCGCCGCTGCTGTGGGGTTGGCTCACGTATCGCGTGATGACCTACGATGCACTTGCTTTTCACGCGAGCCCGGAGGAGCGGCGCCGCATCGTGCGCGAACGCCGTTTGCCGCTGCTCGTGATCGGCGTTGCGACGGGGCTGCTCGGCTCGCTACCGACGCTGCTGTGGGTATCCTCGGTCATCATGATCGTGCTGTTTCCCGTCATCGCGCTGCTGGCGATCTGGCTCTACGTGGTGATCTTCGTGTTCTCGGCGCTGTGGTTCGCCCACTATTGTCTGCGCGCCTTGTCGCGGCTGCGGCTCGAGGAGGAGGCCGCGGCGCGGCACGAGCCGACGCTCGGCGCGACGGTCCTGCCGATGGCGGGCACACCGCTGCCCGAGACGGAGGACCTGCCGCCCGCATCGTCTGCCTCCGGCCCGCATGGGTCGCATGGGTCACCCAACGGTTCGTCGTGAAAGTGGCACAATCGTCGAATCGCGGCCCGGTCATTCCGGCTATCGGGCCGCGCCGCACGGCGGTAGTCGGCATGACCCGCACGACGGCATGACGCGCACAACCGGCAAGTCCCTCCCAGCCCCCTGACGACAGATAAAGGAAGCATCATGGCGGTCGGCATCATCATCATCGGCGACGAAATCCTCTCCGGACGTCGCCAGGACAAACATCTGCCCAAGATCATCGAACTGCTCACCGAGCGCGGCATGCAGCTCGGCTGGGCCGAGTACGTCGGCGACGACCCGGCGCGCATTACCGCCACGCTGCGCCGCACGTTCGCGAGCGAGGACATCGTGTTCGTGACCGGCGGCATCGGCGCCACACCCGACGATCACACCCGCCAGTGCGCGGCCGCGGCGCTCAACGTTCCGCTCGTGCTCACGCCCGAAGCCGAGGCGCTCATCATGGAACGCATTGCCGACACGAGCCCCGACGGGCGCGCCGACATGAGCCAGCCCGACAACCGGCATCGCCTGAAGATGGGAGAGTTCCCGGTCGGGGCGCGGATCCTGCCCAATCCGTACAACAAGATTCCGGGCTTCTCGATCGATCACCATCACTTCATGCCCGGCTTCCCGGTCATGGCATGGCCGATGATGGCCTGGGTGCTCGACACGTACTACGCCGACCTGCATCACCTCACGCAGCACGCGGAACGCTCGGTGCTTGTCTTCGGGCTGGCGGAATCGACGCTCACGCCGCTCATGGAAACCATCGAAGCCGAATATGCGGGGGTGAAGGTGTTCAGCTTGCCCAGCGTGGGCGATGCGCAGCGCGGCGGCGTGTACGCGCGACGTCACATCGATCTGGGCGTCAAGGGCGATTCCGCGCTGGTCGGCGCGGCGTTCGAGCGGCTGCTCGCGGGCGTGAGCGCGTTGGGCGGCGAGATCATTCACCCGGCCGATGCGCTGGCCGTGCCGGAGGGCACGGCGCGCGCGGCGAAGTAGGAGGGGCAGGCCCGCGGGTGCCGGCCCTCCGGCCGCTGGCCGATCGACGTGCGGTGTTCGTCTCGTAGCGAATTGCGCCCGGCCGGGCGCTAGCGCGCAGGCGAGAATTCGGGAGAGTCTGGGAGAGTCCGAGAGAGCCCGAGAGAGCATGAGGCGCACAAGGAAGCGGCGCTTGCCTTTGACGGGCAAGCGCCGTTGCGCTATCGGGCGTCGGTCGCGCTTCTCGTCAGTCAGAATCCCGCCAGGACGAGCTTGCCGATGGTGCGGCCGCCTTCGAGCTGCGCGTGTGCGCGGCGCAGGTTCACGGCATTGATCGGGCCGATCACTTCGCCCAGGGTCGTGCGCAGCGTGCCCGCGTCGATCAGCCGTGCCACCTCGGTGAGCAGCTTGTGCTGCGCGATCATGTCAGGCGTCTCGTACATCGCTCGCGTGAACATGAATTCCCAGACGAACGTGGCACTCTTGCTCTTGAGCAGGCCGACCTCGAGCGGGCCGGCGTTCTCCACGATCGAGCAGATCTTGCCCTGCGGGGCGACGGCCTGCGCCATTGCCGGGAAGTGCGAATCGGTGTCGTTCAGGCACAGCACGTAGTCCACTTGCGGCAGACCGAGCGCGAGCAGTTGCGCAGGAATGTCCTGCGTGTGATCGACGACGTGCTGCGCGCCGAGCTGACGGCACCAGTCGCTCGATTCCGGCCGTGACGCCGTGGCCACGATCGTCAGCTGCGCGAGACGCCGCGCGAGTTGGATGGCGATGGAGCCCACACCGCCCGCACCGCCGATGATCAGAATCGACTTGCCTTGATCGGCGCCGTCCGGGGCGATGCCGAGGCGGTCGAACAGGGCTTCCCACGCGGTGATCGTCGTGAGCGGCAGGGCGGCGGCGTTCACGAAGTCGAGCGACGTCGGCATGTGGCCGACGATGCGCTCGTCCACCAGATGGAATTCGCTGTTCGTGCCCGGCCGCGTAATGCTGCCCGCGTAGTAGACCGGATCGCCGACCTGGAACAGTTTGACGTCCGGTCCGACGGCGGCGACGGTGCCGGCCGCGTCCCAGCCGAGTACGCGCGGCGTGTCCTCGACCTTGTCCTTGGGCGCACGCACCTTCGTGTCGACGGGGTTCACGGAAATGGCTTCGACCTTCACCAGCAGGTCGTGCCCGGCGGGTGTCGGCGTCGGTAATTCGATGTCCTCGAGCGACCTGGGGTCGTCGATGGGCAGATATCGGGTCAGTCCTACGGCTTTCATCGGTTTTCTCCTGTTGATGATAGGCGCCGCCGGGGGATGCGTTGGCGACACCTGCGAGGCTCGCAATGGAGTCGGGCAAGATTACGGCTGGTCGATTGATTTGATAATCCGCATAATGACGAAAAGATTTTTTGGAATATCCATCAAATGGCATTGGACCTCGACGCGGTCGCATTGTTCGTTCGCGTAGCGGCGCTGGGTAACGTATCGGCGGCCGGGCGCGAGCGCGGACTGTCGCCGGCGAGCGCCAGTACACGCCTGGCGCAGCTCGAAAGTGTGCTGGGCGCGCGTCTGTTGCACAGAACAACGCGCCGCGTTGCACTGACGCAGGAAGGCGAGCAGTTTCTGTCACATGCGCAGGTACTACTTGCCGCGCAAGCGCAGGCGCTCGCCAGCGTGGGGCAGGGGTACGCGGCGCCGCAGGGGCGCCTTCGCGTATCGTGTTCGTCCTCGTTCGGACGCCAGCACGTCTCGCCCGCACTGCCCGTGTTCCTGGCGCAGTACCCCGGCATATCGCTCGATTTCCGGCTCACGGACCGGGTCGTCGATCTGATCGAGGAAGGCGTGGACCTGGCGATTCGGGTGGGGGCGTTGCGAGATTCGTCACTCGTCGCGCGCAAACTGGCGCCCAATCGCCGGACGTTGTGTGCGTCTCCCGCCTATCTGGCCGCGCGCGGCGTGCCCAGGCATCCGGGCGATCTCGCCGCGCATGATTGCCTGATTCTGGGGGAGCAGCGCGACTGGCGCTTCGTGACGCCCGGCGGCGCGCTCAGCGTGCGCGTGAACGGGCGGCTCGCGTCCGACAACGGCGAGGTGCTGCGCGACGCCGTGCTGGCCGGGCTCGGCATTGCGCTGAAGTCGACGTGGGACGTCGGCGTGCATCTGAAGCGAGGCGAGCTGGTGCCGGTGCTGCCGGCCTATCCGCTGGCCGAGGAAGTGGCGATCTGGGCCGTCTACCCGAGCCGGGCGTTCGTGCCGCCCAAGACGCACGCGTTGATCGAATTCCTGCAGGCGCGGTTCGGCCCGGTCCCGTACTGGGATGTCGAAAACGGGGACGGTGGCCACAGTGCGGCGCACGGTGCGGCCGGCGCATGAACTGGCCGGCGAGGGCCGGGGCACGGGATGCCGCACACGCCGAGCGCGGCGCCGGCGGCGCCTTTTCAATGCAGCCGGTGCGCGCGCGAGGCCTGCGTGCTGCTGTCTTCGTGGCCGATGGCGGGACTGGCGTGGTGCAGGACGAGCCGCCAGCCGTCCGCTTCCTTGAGATAGACGTTCGTTGCGAGCACGAACGCGTAGCGCGCCTCGGGATGGGACTCGACCAGGATCTGCTCGAGCACGTTGTGCACGGCGCAAAGCGGATTGTGGGCTACCTGCAGATGGCTGACGGCGACCTGCAGGCCGCCGTTGGCCAGCACTTGCCGCCAACTGGCGCGCACCGCCGCCGGACCGACGTGGCGCGGCCCCGCGGGATGAATGCAGACGATCTCCTCGTCTTCCGACCAGACGTCCATCAGCGCATCGGTGTCGCCGGCGCGCACTGCTTCGTAGTACGCGTGCTCGGCGTCTTCCGGACTCAGGTATATGGCTGCGGGCATAACGGCGGCCTCCGTCGGTGTGACGCGCCGGGGAGTGCGTTCGAGCGACGTTGCAGACGATGAGCGGGGCATGCGTCGGTCGACCCGGCGAACGCGCCGATTATGGAGCGTTTGCCCGGGCTTGTCGAACGTTGCTCCGGCCGCGTCGCGCGCGGGCGAGCGCCGTCGCGACGCGGCGCGACTCTTGATCTGGCGCAAGGCGGGCGCCCGGGCGGGCCGGTAGCTTATCCGAAACGCGGGGAAGCGTTGTCTGGCGATGCCGGAGGGCGTGGGGATGGGGAAAAAGGGGAAGACGGCGCAGGGGTGTGGGATATGGGACGAGCGGTGAAGGGGGGGCGAAGGCGCCCCCGGTTGCCCGTCAGCACGGTACGCCGGCGAGCTCGCGCAGCGCGGCCGCGTCGATGATCTTCACGTGGCGCTGGCGAATTTCGATCATGCCGTTCTGCGCAAAGCGCGAGAAAAGACGGCTGACCGTCTCGAGCTTGAGGCCGAGGAAGCTGCCGATTTCTTCGCGGCTCATGCGCAGCACGAATTCGTTGGCGGCGTAGCCGCGCGCGGCCAGCCGCTCGGACAGGTTGAGCAGGAACACGGCCAGCCGCTCCTCGGCGCGCATGGTGCCGAGCGCGAGCAGTTGCTGGTGTTCGTTGCGGATTTCCTGGCTCATCAGGCGATGCAACTGGCGCTGCAGCGACGGCACCTGGCGCGAGAGCGTCTCCAGCTCGCCGAAGCGGGCGATGCACAGTTCGCTGTCCTCGAGCGCGATGGCCGTGCTCGGATGGTGGCTGTCGGCAACGGCGTCCAGCCCGATGAGCTCGCCCTGCAGATGGAAGCCGACGACCTGCTCGCGGCCGTCAGGTGCGGTAACGCAGCTCTTGAGGGAGCCGAAGCGAATGCCGTAGACGGCATTGAGCGAATCGTTGGCGTGATAAAGCACTTCGCCTTTCTTGAGGCGGCGGCGTTCGTTGACGAGCGCATCCAGTCGTTCCAGCTCGGGCGTCGGGATGCCGACGGGCAGGCAGAACTGCCCCAGCGAGCATGTGGAACAACGGGGCTGAGCGATCGGAATGCGACCGTTTTCGGTGGTCATGGAGGCCCCTGAAGTTATTTCAGAAGTTTACCATGAGGCGTGCACCCGTCGTCTCTACGCCAGGGCGCACGGCTGTGCGCCCGCGATTCGTGGACGGCGCGCGGGGCCTGCGCCTGGCGCGGGCCGCCTCGGCGCACGCCCTTGCCGGGTGGCGGATGCGGCGGATGCGGTGTGCGGTGCCGGCGCGCTTTGACGCGGGTTGTGCGACACGGTGGCGCAAGGGGGGAGGGGATGATGGGATAAGGGGGGGAGCGAGGCCCGGGTTTCGACGACGCTTTACGGGCGTCGGCGTTTCAGTAATAATTGCGCACATACCGGACGTCCGTCTCGCCGCACTATCGGCCTGGGCGTTTTCCCGGCAGGTCGTTTCGAAGCATCCTGGTCGCGCCGCCGTCACTACGACCGAACACAAACGGGCGCGCGCTTATGCGAAGCGGTTGCGACCGTTTCCCGTGTTCCAAGCATCCATTTATTCCTGATTCCGGGTTGCCAAGCCCCCGGTTTGCTTAGTCGCACATGAATACCCAAGAGGCGAAAATCGTCCTCGAGACCGCGTTGATCTGCGCGCAGGAGCCGCTCAAGGTCGGTGACCTGCGCAAGCTCTTCAATGACGCCGTGTCCAGTGACACGGTGCGCGCGCTGCTCGAGGAAATCCGCGTGCAATGGGATGGCCGAGGTGTGGAATTGGTGGCGCTGGCCACCGGCTGGCGTTTCCAGAGCCGTCCGCGCATGCGCGAATACCTTGATCGCCTCAATCCGGAGAAGCCGCCGAAGTATTCGCGCGCCGTGATGGAGACGCTGGCGATCATTGCGTACCGTCAGCCGGTCACGCGCGGCGACATCGAAGAGATTCGCGGGGTGACCGTCAACACGCAGATCATCAAGCAGCTCGAAGACCGTGGCTGGATCGAGGTGATCGGTCATCGCGACGTGCCGGGGCGTCCCGGCCTGTATGCGACGACCAAGGCCTTCCTGGACGATCTGGGTCTGCGCGCGCTCGACGCGCTGCCGCCGCTCGAAGACCCCGCGGCACAGGCGCAGATCGATCTGCTCGCGCAGCAGAACATCGAGTTCGGCGAGCGAGCCGAGGGCGAGGATGGCGATGGGGCAGTGTCCGAAGACGTCCCCGTGGCCGATGCCGACGCGCTCGCGCGTCTGGCCGAGGCCCGCGCGGACGACCTGCCGCTCGCGCAGGGCTTGCCCGAAGATCAACGCGCACCGGTGACGTCGCCGGCAGACGACGCGCTCACCGAAGCGGCCTTGCTCGACGCCGCGCTGGCCGAGGGCGAGACCCCGCGGGCTGTCGGTGGTACGCCGGATGCGTCGGATGGGCCGGGCGCCGAGGCAGATTCCGCCGTTGCGGCGTTCGATGCGGAACTCGCGCCGGCGACGCACGTCAGTGAGCAGATCGGCGCTGCGAACGGCCACGCTGGTACGGACATCGATAGGGACGGCGAGCGCGATGCGCAAGCCGTGCATAGCGATGAGCCGTCTCGGGATGCCGAGGGCGAGGCCGGCCAAGAAGATGTCGCGCCGGGCGCCGGGCATGAGGAATTTTCCGAAGAATCGGGAACTGCGGTGCCGTCTGGTGACGAGCTGCCGCAAGATGCGCAGAACGTGACGACGCTGACGGCGGATCCCGTCACGTCGGCAACGCAGGAGGTGTCCCCGCACGCTGCCGACTCGGCGGCGAATGAAGCCGCTGCCGGACAGCCCATGTCCGACACGACGAATGACGACGAGAACCGCGGGGACGACAAGAATCTCGTCACCGGCACCTGAGGCGCCGGCGCACTTGCGCCGTGCGCACGCTCGAGGCCGTTTGCGATAAGAACGAAGTCGCGGCAAGCATTTGCCGCGCATTCATGGTGCGAACACGGATCAGGGCAGCGACTTACCGCCTGCTCGCAACGATCCCGTTTTCCAATGAGGTTGTGTTGAAACAAAACGAAGAATCCCAGGACCTGCACGCACGCGATGCCGGTGCCGAAATGCGCGCGCCGGAAGGCGAGGGCGGCGATGAAAAGGCGTCGCGCCGTGGCTTGCGTCGCGGTCCGCGCAGTCTGATCGCCCGCCGGCGTGCAGCCCAGCAAGCCAAGCGCGAGGGCGACGACGGCGAGTCGTTGGCACCGGAGGCAACGCAGCATGCGTCGTCCGGCGAGAGCCTCGACGGCGGCGCTGCACTCAACGAAGGCGCGCCGCAGGCTGCGCAAGGGCGTGGTCGCAACGCCGCCCGCAAGTCGCGTGGCGGCAAGCGCGACGGCGCAGGGCAATCGCCGCAGGCGGGGGGCGCGGGCGCCAATGGTGCCAATAGTGCCAGTGGCGCCAACGGCGCATCGCCGCGTGGCAAGGGGCAAGGCGCCGGCAAGGGGCGTGGCCGCAAGGGGGCGCCCGGCGGCGCCCGCGGCCCGCATGGCGCCCAGGCAGGCAAGGGCGACGGCGACGACCTGTTCGCTTTCGTGACCTCGGGCGGCTTCGACAGCGAAGAGTCCGACGCCGACGCCAAGGCTGCGGCCAAGCGCGGCCGCCGTCCCGCCGAGCGTCGCGTGCTCTCGCCCGACGACGAGGCGCCGAAACTGCACAAGGTGCTTGCCGAAGCGGGCATGGGGTCGCGTCGTGAGATGGAGGAGCTGATTCTCGCGGGGCGTGTGTCGGTGAATGCCGAGCCGGCCCACATCGGCCAGCGCATTCTGCCGACCGACCAGGTGCGCATCAACGGCAAGCTGGTCAAGCGCCGCATCACGAGCAAGCCGCCGCGCGTGCTGCTCTATCACAAGCCGGCCGGCGAAATCGTCAGCCATTCGGATCCGGAAGGCCGCGCTTCGGTGTTTGACCGTCTGCCGCCGATGAAAACGGCCAAATGGCTCGCGGTCGGGCGTCTCGACTTCAATACCGAGGGCCTGCTGATTCTCACGACGTCGGGCGATCTGGCCAACCGCTTCATGCATCCGCGCTACGGCATCGAGCGCGAATATGCGGTGCGCACGGTCGGCCAGTTGAGCGAAGCGTCGCGCCAGCAACTGCTGCGCGGCATCGAGCTGGAAGACGGTCAGGCCAACTTCCTGCGTCTGCAGGACGGTGGCGGCGAAGGCTCCAACCATTGGTATCACGTCGCGCTGACCGAAGGCCGCAATCGCGAAGTGCGTCGCATGTTCGACGCCGCCGGCCTGATGGTGAGCCGCCTGATCCGTACCCGTTATGGCCCGCTGACGTTGCCGCGCGGCCTCAAGCGCGGTCGCTACGAAGAGCTCGACGACGCACAGGTGCGTTCGCTGTTCGCGGCGGTCGGCATGAAGATGCCGGGGGCGGGCTCGGACGAGAAAGGCAAGAGTGGTCGCGGCGGCAAGGCCGGGGCGCCGAAGGAGCCGCGTCGTCAGCCCGATCCGATGCAAACGGCGTTGGGCGTCTTCGCCCGCGAGCCGGGACAGTCGCGGCGCCCGCGCGCCAACCCGCTCACGGCGTTCGTCGGCCCGAGCGGCGGCTACCCCGGGCAGACGCCCGCGCCCCGCGGCGAGGGGCGTCGCTTTGGCGGCGGCAACGCCGGCGGCGGTTTTGGCGGCCAGTCGCGAGGCGGCAATGTGAACGGTAACGTGAGCGGCAATCGCAGCCGCGGCGGCAACCGTGCGGGCGGCGGCCATCAAGGCAACCGGGGAAATCGCGGCGGGAACCGCTCGCGCTGATCGCGCAAACGTGTTCTTCCGCGGTGCGGCAATGTCGCATCGATGCCCGTGCGATGGGCATTTGCCGCGCCAAGCGTTGCAAATTGGCCCAAAACCATATAAAATCAACGAATAAGCTGGTTTGCGCGTCACACGTTCTGTTGCGGCGCGCACCTCATGCGCAATGAGGCTGTAAGAAATGGGCGTTTCGCCCATTTTTTTTTGCCGCGAGCGTTTTGCGCGGCCGATACCGCCGTGTCGGGGAGTGGGTGTGTCGACGCGGGCACGCCGGCCCGGACGGTCCAGGCGGGTATCGTGCGACGTCCCATGCGGGGCGCGCAACATGTCGGGCGCTGCTGATGCGCGCGAGTTTTTCTAGGGTGAGTAAAGTTGCAATTGCCAGAACTGATCGAGACCACGGTCGAAGGCCTGGGTTACGAGCTGGTCGATCTTGAGCGCGCCGGCGGCGGTTTGCTGCGCGTGTACATCGACAAGCCGGAGGGCATCACGATCGATGACTGCGAGACGGTGAGCCGTCAGCTCTCGCATGTCCTGATGGTCGAGAACGTCAATTACGACCGACTCGAAGTGTCGTCGCCGGGGCTGGATCGTCCGCTGCGCAAGCTGCGCGACTTCGAGCGTTTCACCGGCGCAGAAGTGAGTCTCACGTTGCGTGTGCCGCTCGAAGGCCGCAAGCAGTTCCGCGGCATCCTGCAGGCGCCGCAGGGCGAGAACCTGAGCCTGGAGTTCGAAGGCAAGGGCGGCCCGGCGCTGCTCGAATTCACCCTCGCGGATATTGACCGTGCGCGCCTTGTGCCGCAGATTGATTTTAGGAGTCGCAAACGATGAGTCGCGAAGTATTGCTGTTGGTCGATGCGCTCGCGCGCGAAAAGAACGTCGACAAGGATGTCGTGTTCGGCGCGCTTGAAGCAGCATTGGCTTCGGCCACCAAGAAGCGCTACACCGAAGACGTCGACATTCGCGTGCACATCGACCGTGAGTCGGGCGAGCACGAGAGCTTCCGTCGCTGGCTGGTAGTGCCCGACGAGGCCGGCCTGCAAGAGCCGGACAAGCAGATCCTGCTGTTCGAAGCGAAGGAAGAAAACCCGGCGCTCGAAGTCGGCGAATACATCGAAGAGCCGGTCGAGTCGGTCGAGTTCGGTCGCATCGGCGCGCAAGCGGCCAAGCAGGTGATCCTGCAGCGCATTCGCGACGCCGAGCGCGAGCAGATCCTGTCGGACTTCCTCGAGCGTGGCGAGAAGATCATGACCGGCACGGTCAAGCGTCTCGACAAGGGGAATCTGATCGTCGAATCGGGCCGCGTCGAAGCGTTGCTGCGCCGCGACCAGTTGATTCCGAAGGAAAACCTGCGTATCGGCGATCGCGTTCGCGCGTACATCGTGAAGGTCGATCGCACGGCGCGCGGCCCGCAGATCGAACTCTCGCGCACGGCGCCGGAATTCCTGATCGAGCTGTTCGGCATGGAAGTGCCGGAAATCGAGCAGGGCCTGCTGGAGATCAAGTCGGCCGCCCGCGATCCGGGCGTGCGCGCGAAGATTGCCGTGGTGGCATACGACAAGCGCATCGACCCGATCGGCACCTGCGTGGGCATTCGCGGCACGCGTGTGCAGGCTGTGCGCAACGAGCTCGGCGGTGAAAACGTCGACATCGTGCTGTGGTCGGAAGATCCTGCGCAGTTCGTGATCGGCGCGCTGGCGCCGGCGGCCGTGCAATCGATCGTCGTGGACGAAGAGAAGCACAGCATGGACGTGGTCGTCGACGAGAACGAACTGGCGGTGGCGATCGGCCGCAGCGGCCAGAACGTGCGTCTCGCGTCGGAGTTGACGGGCTGGCAGATCAACATCATGACGCCGGACGAATCGGCCGAGAAGCAGAACGAGGAGCGCGGCGCGCTGCGCGCGCTGTTCATGCAGCGTCTGGATGTGGACGAGGAAGTGGCGGACATCCTGATCGAGGAAGGTTTCTCGAGCCTGGAGGAGATCGCCTATGTGCCCTTGAACGAAATGCTGGAAATCGAAGCGTTCGACGAGGACACGGTGCATGAACTGCGCAATCGTGCGCGCGACGCGTTGCTCACGCAGGCGATTGCCACCGAGGAGAAGGTCGAGGGTGTTGCGCTCGATCTGAAGAGCCTCGAAGGCATGACGCCCGAGCTGCTGGCCAAGCTGGCCGAGCATGAAATTCAGACGCGCGATGATCTGGCCGAACTGGCTGTCGACGAACTGACCGAGATGACCGGTGTCGACGAGGAAGCCGCGAAGACCCTGATCATGAAAGCGCGAGAGCACTGGTTCCAATGATGACCTGCCCCGGCATGCATATGGAACAGTGAACTTTGAAGTTAACCGCAAGGCGCGTGGCCTTGCTTGAAGAGGTTTGAATGGCGAGCATCAACGTAGCCCAATTTGCTGCAGAACTGAAAATGCCGGCCGGCGTGTTGCTGGAGCAACTCAAAGCCGCCGGCGTGGACAAACTCAGCGCCGACGATTCGCTGACGGAAGCCGACAAGGCCCGTCTGCTGGAGCACCTGCGCCGGTCGCACGGTGCTGGCGACGGCGACAAAAAGAAGATCACTCTGACGCGTCGCCAGACTTCGGAAATCAAGCAAGCCGACGCGACCGGTAAGGCGCGCACGATTCAGGTCGAAGTGCGCAAGAAGCGCACCTTCGTCAAGCGCGACGACATCACGGAAGGCGCCGAGAGCGCCGCGGCCGCCGCCGCGGAAGACGAGGCGCTTCGCCAGCGCGAGGAAGACGCACGCCGCGAGGCGGAGCGTCTGGCCGCCGAGGCCGCTGAACTGAAGCGTCGCCAGGAGCAGCTCGAGCGCGAGGAAGCCGAGCGCCGCGAGCGCGAGGAAAAGGAAGCCGCCGAGCGCCGCGCTCGCGAGGAAGCGGAGCGCGCCGCGGCCGCGAAGGCGGCCGAAGAACAGAAGGTGAAGGCTGCCGAGGCGCAGGCCGACGCGCAAGCGGACAAGGCGGCCAAGGCCGACGCCGAAAAGGCCGCGCAGGCCGAGAAGGCTGCCGCGGAGAAGGCGGCGGCTGCCAAGGCGGACGCCGAGCGCGAGCAGGCCCGCAAGGCCAGCGAGGAAGCGCGTGCGGCGGCCGAGAAGGCGAGCGCTGCGGCCGACAAGGCGCGTGCCGAAGAGGAGGCGATTCGCAAGCGCCGTGCAGCGGCCGAAGCCGAAGCGCGCGCCATTCGCGAAATGATGAACGCGCCGCGGCGCGTACTCAAGGCGCCGGAACCGGCGCCGGCGGCCGCGGCGGGCGCCAAGCCCGAAGCGAAGGGCACGCTGCACAAGCCGGCCAAGCCCGAGGGCGCGGCCACGGCCAAGCCGGCGGACAAGAAGCCGGTCACGGCGGCGCCGTCCACGTCGGCCGGCGCGGCGGACAAGAAGGACAAGAAGGGCGGTGCCTGGCAGAAGGA
This sequence comes from Pandoraea sp. CB10b_02, assembly GCF_002216225.1. Lineage (NCBI taxonomy): Bacteria > Pseudomonadati > Pseudomonadota > Betaproteobacteria > Burkholderiales > Burkholderiaceae > Pandoraea > Pandoraea sp. CB10b_02. Next base: position 146,458 of record NZ_NJGW02000009.1, on the reverse strand, counting down.
TGCCGATAACCGCAACAAGCGCGGCGGCATGAAGACGCGCGGCGACACGAGCGGTGGCGCGGACGGCTGGCGCAGCGGCGGCCGTGGCGGCCGTCGTGGCGACCGCCACGCGCAGGACGAGCGTCAGGCCTTCCAGGCCCCGACCGAGCCGGTCGTGCGCGACGTGCATGTGCCGGAGACGATCAGCGTCGCCGATCTGGCGCACAAGATGTCGGTCAAGGCCGCGGAAGTCATCAAGCTGATGATGAAGATGGGCCAGATGGTAACCATCAACCAGGTGCTCGATCAGGAAACGGCGATGATCGTGGTCGAGGAACTCGGCCACCGTGCGATTGCCGCGAAGCTCGACGACCCGGAGACGCTGCTGGAACTGGGCAACGAGGCGTCGGTGGCCGAAGCGCTGCCGCGCCCGCCGGTCGTCACGGTGATGGGTCACGTCGACCACGGCAAGACCTCGTTGCTCGACTACATCCGTCGCGCGAAGGTGGCGGCGGGCGAAGCGGGCGGCATTACGCAGCACATCGGCGCGTACCACGTCGATACGCCGCGCGGCACGGTGACGTTCCTAGATACGCCGGGTCACGAGGCCTTCACGGCCATGCGTGCCCGCGGTGCGCAGGCCACGGACATCGTGATTCTGGTGGTCGCGGCCGACGACGGCGTCATGCCGCAGACGAAGGAAGCGATTGCTCACGCGAAGTCGGCCGGCGTGCCGATCGTCGTGGCGATCAACAAGATCGACAAGCCTGAAGCCAACCCCGAGCGCGTGAAGCAGGAGCTGGTGGCCGAGGGCGTGGTGCCGGAAGAGTACGGTGGCGATTCGCCGTTCGTGCCGGTGTCGGCCAAGACCGGTACGGGCATCGACGATCTGCTCGAGAACGTGCTGCTGCAGGCCGAAGTGCTGGAACTGAAGGCGCCGGTGGACGCCCCGGCCAAGGGCATCGTGATCGAGGCGAAGCTGGACAAGGGCAAGGGCCCGGTCGCGACGATTCTCGTGCAGTCGGGCACGCTCAATCGCGGCGACATGGTGCTGGCCGGCCAGGCCTACGGCCGTGTACGCGCGATGCTCGACGAGACCGGCAAGAACGCGAAGGAAGCCGGTCCGTCGATTCCGGTGGAAATCCAGGGGCTGTCCGAAGTCCCGGGCGCCGGCGAAGAGGTACTGGTGGTGCAGGACGAGCGCAAGGCACGCGAGATCGCGCTGTTCCGTCAGGGCAAGTTCCGCGACGTGAAGCTCGCCAAGCAGCAGGCCGCCAAGCTCGAGAACATGTTCGAGCAGATGGCCGAAGGTGAAGTCAAGACGCTGCCGCTCATCATCAAGGCAGACGTGCAGGGTTCGCAAGAAGCGCTGGCGCAGTCGCTCAACAAGCTCTCGACGCCCGAAGTGCGCGTGCAGATCGTGCACGCGGCGGTGGGCGGCATCAGCGAGAGCGACGTCAACCTGGCCACGGCTTCGAAGGCGGTCATCATCGGCTTCAACACGCGTGCGGACGCACTGGCGCGCAAGCTGGCGGAGTCGAACGGTATCGACATTCGTTACTACAACATCATCTACGACGCCGTGGACGAAGTGAAGGCAGCGATGTCGGGCATGCTGGCGCCGGAGAAGAAGGAAGAGATCACCGGTCTCATCGAAGTGCGTCAGACGTTCCGCGTGCCGAAGGTCGGTACGGTGGCCGGCTGCATGGTGCTCGACGGCTTCGTCAAGCGTTCGTCGCACGTGCGCGTGCTGCGCGACAACGTGGTCATCTTCACGGGCGAGCTCGATTCGCTCAAGCGCTTCAAGGATGACGTGAAGGAAGTCAAGTCCGGTTTCGAGTGCGGTCTGTCGGTGAAGAACTTCAACGACATCACCGAAGGCGACCAGCTCGAAGCGTTCGAAATCACGGAAGTTGCGCGTTCGCTGTAACGCGATCTGCCCAACGGAAGTGCAATGGCCCACCGAGCCGGGAAACCGGCGGCGTGGGCCATTGCATTATCAGCGAGTTTGTCATGGCAAAGAAACGTGGCGTTCCGGGTCGGAATCTTCGCATCAACGACCAGATCCAACGCGATCTGTCGGAACTGATCCAACGCGAAGTGAAGGACCCGCGCATCGGGCTGGTCACGCTGCAAAGCGTGGAAGTCACCCCCGACTATGCGCACGCGAAAGTGTTTTACACGACGCTTACCGGCGATCCGAAGCAGACCGGTGAAGCGCTCAACGAGGCGGCCGGCTATCTGCGCAATCTGCTGTTCAAGCGGCTGCACATTCACACGGTGCCGACCCTGCATTTCCATTACGATCAGTCGATTGAACGCGCCATCGAGATGTCGCGGCTGATCGATACGGCAAACGCCACGCGCGCGAAGGACGCGGCGGACGAGGAGGCACCGCGCGGCGCCCGGGAAGACGGCGACGAGGACGACGGCAAGTAAGCGGCCTCAGCCGCCAAAACCGCACCTAAACCGCGCCCAACCCGCGCCCAACCCGCGCCCAACCCGAGTCTAGACCGCGCAAACCGCACCTAAGCCAACGTATTGAGTGCCGAAAGGTGCCCGAGGGCGCCGAAGGGCGAAAGTCGATCGCAGACCGTGCGCCGAAGCTGGCCGGCATGCCGCGGCGCCGTGGCGTCGCGGCGGCGCGGTAGAATTTCCACGAACTCATCAAGCCATCCCCGCATCATGACGGACCCGCGTTCGCAGGCACCCCGCCAAAAACTTCCCCGCTTTGCCCTCGACGGCGTGCTGCTGCTCGACAAGCCGCTCGGCCTGTCGTCCAACGATGCGCTCGTCAGGGCCAAGCGTCTGCTCCAGGCCGTGAAGGCCGGGCATACGGGCACGCTTGACCCGTTGGCCACGGGCTTGCTGCCGCTGTGCTTCGGCGAGGCGACGAAGTTCTCGCAGGACTTGCTTGACGCCGACAAGACGTATGAGGCGCACGTGCGTCTGGGCGAGACCACCACGACAGGCGACGCGGAAGGCGAGGTGTTGCAAACGCGACCGGTGACGGTGGACGAGGCCGCGATTCGCGCGATTCTGCCGCGCTTTACCGGCCCGATTTCACAGGTGCCGCCGATGTACTCGGCCCTCAAGCGTGACGGCAAGCCGCTCTACGAATACGCGCGCGCCGGGCAGACGCTCGAGCGCGAAGCGCGCCAGGTCACGATTCGATCGCTCGAACTGGTGACGTGCTCGCTGCCCGGCGCCGCCGAGTTCACCTTCCGGGTGACATGCAGCAAGGGCACGTATGTGCGCACGCTGGCCGAAGACATTGGCGAGGCGCTGGGCTGTGGCGCTCACCTGCGCGGGCTGCGGCGCACGGCGGTGGGACCGCTCACGCTGGAGGGAGCGGTGACGCTCGAGATGCTGGCCGCCCTCGACCATGCGCAACGCGTGCAGCGACTGGCGCCCGTCGATGCGTTGCTCAGGACGCTGCCCGCCGTATGGCTCGACGAGACGCTCACGAAGCGCTTCAGCCATGGTCAGCGCCTGCGCCTGGACGACGCGCGTTGTCCGCAGCCGCTGCGCGCCTGCGCGTCGGCGCACGACGCGATCGAGGTCAAGGTCTATGCCGAGGCAAGCGATGCCGCCGGCGCCCGCCTGCTCGGCGTGGCGCGGCTCGATGGCGAAGGCCTGCTGACGCCGCAGCGGCTGCTCAAGACGCAATGACGCCCGCCCGCGTCGGGCGCGCGCAGCCGTGGAGCATGCAGCCCCGGCCGACCGGCTCCCGGCCCCGCATTTCGCAATGATCGGCGACGGGCGTCGCAACCCTTACCGCAGAAGACACCGAAGATCGCCGCGACGAGACAGCCTTGTGCTGCCGCGCTCTCGGCGTGCGTCAGTCCCGACGCTCGGGTCGTGGCGTTCAAATCGTGGCGTTCAGATCGTGGCGTTGCCGGGCTTCATGGCGTCGATCGCGCCGAGCGCGGCGCGCACGTCCATGGCGTACTTGGCGAGCGCCTTCTGCTCGTCTGTTTTCGGTTCGAAGGACGGTACGCTCACCGGGTGATTGCTCTCGTCCACGGCGACGAAAACCATCAGGCAGTCGGTTGTCTGGCGCAGTTCGCCCCACTTCGGGTCTCCCGCGTGGACCGATACGTGAATATGCATGCTCGTGCGACCGGTCGCGACGATGCGCGCGCGCAGTTCCACCAGATTGCCCACGAGAATCGGGCGGTGGAAATGGATGTTGCCAACGCTGACCGTCACGCAATAGCGGCCCGACCAGGTGGCTGCACAGGCGTAGGCCACTTCATCGATCCACTTCATGAGCGAGCCGCCATGCACCTTGCCGCCAAAGTTGACGGCGGCCGGCTCAGCCAGGAAACGGAAAGTGATCTCGGAGCGCTCGCTCTGGTTCTGGGGGGTGTTCATGGCGTTCAGTTCAGCAGGGGAATAGGGTCTTTGGCCGGCTCGCGCCAGGCAGCGCACGGCCGATCGCGCCACGATGATACTGCGAATACGCGAAACGCGCGCCGTCGTGCCGTAGGGCGCCGACGCACGCTTTCGCGCGCCTTGCCATGTATGCGTTTGTGCGCGGCAATGCTGCGCTCGCCTTCGCGCATTGCCGCCACCGATGCCTTGTACGGCTTTAGGTAGCGTTAGGCGGTTCTAGGCAGTTCTAGGCGGCTCTAGACAGCTTTATGCGGTGATATGCATGCGGCATGCGGCTTCGCGCGACCCCATCGACATCGCCGGTGCGCGCAACGGACGAAAAAAACCCCGCCAACGTCAGCGGGGTTCAAGAAGTGCCCGGTAATACAGAGCAGGGCCGGGCACTCGGGGGGAAGCCCTTGCATCAGCGCATCGGCATCAGCGCAACGTGATCGGCCGCCGCGACGAACCGCGGGATTCGCGAATCGGCCGCGCGGCATCGGCGCACAGCGTCAATGCGCCCCGGCCGCGGCGTCGCCGCCACCGCCGCCCTTGATCGGCCGCGTGATCCACACCATCGCGATCATCAGCACGAAGAGCAGCGCCGAGATCCAGAAGATGTCGTTCGCGCCGAGCATCGCCGACTGCTGCGTGACAACGCGATCGAGATAGCCATGCGCCTGCGCCGTGGACATGCCCAGCTGATTGAGCGATTCCACCGAGGCGTTGAACGGCTGATCGTAGGGCGTCAGATGCTCGGTCAGTTGCGCGTGGTGCAGCGTGATCCGGTTGTCCCACACGGTCGTCGCTATGGACGTGCCCACCGCACCGCAGGTGATACGCACGAAGTTCGACAGACCCGCGGCCGCGGGGATGCGGCTCGGCGGCAGCCCCGACAGAATGATGGCCGTGAGCGGGATGAAGAACATCGACATCGGCACGCCCTGCAGGAACGTCGGGATCATCAGCGTGCGTGTATCGACGAGCGTGTTGAAGTGCGAGCGCATCAGGAACACGAGCGCGAACAGCAGGAACGAGACGGTCACCACCCAGCGCGCGTCGAGCTTCGGCAGAAACTTGCCGATCACCGGCGACAGGATGATCGCGAAGAGCCCCACGGGCGCCATCACGAGACCGGCCTCCGTCGCGGTGTAGCCGAGATAGATCTGCAGCCACTGCGGCAGAATGACCAGATTCCCGAAAAAGAGCCCGTAGCCGACCGAGATGGCCACCACGCCACCGGTGAAGTTGATTCGCTTGAACAGCGTCAGGTCGACGACCGGATGCTTCTCGGTGATCTCCCACACGACGAAGAAGCAGAACGAGACGAGCGCCACGAGCGCGAGCATCACGATGGTCGACGAGTTGAACCAGTCGAGCTCCTTGCCCTTGTCGAGCATCACCTGCAGCGAACCCACCCACACCACGAGCAGCGCGAGGCCGATCGTGTCGATGGGTTTGCGATGCGTCGGCGTCTCGCGCTTGGCGTAGATCATCCACGTGACGTAAGCGGCCGCGATGCCGACCGGCACGTTGATGTAGAAGATCCACGGCCAATGGTAGTTGTCCGAGATCCAGCCGCCGAGAATCGGGCCCATGACCGGCGCGACGAGCGTGGTCATGCCCCACAGCGCGAGCGCCATCGAACTCTTGGCGGGCGGATAGCTCGAGAGCAGCAGCGATTGCGACAGCGGAATCATCGGACCGGCGACCGCGCCTTGCAGCACGCGCGCGGCCAGCAGGAATTCGAGCGTCGGCGCCATGCCGCACAGCCACGAGGCGAGCACGAAGAGCAGGATCGACGTAATGAAGAGCCGCACCGCGCCGAAGCGCTCGGTCAGCCAGCCCGTGAGCGGCACCGAGATGGCGTTGGCCACCGCGAACGACGTAATCACCCACGTGCCCTGGCTCGACGAGACGCCGAGGTCGCCGGAGATCGCGGGAATGGACACGTTGGCAATCGAAGTGTCGAGCACGTTCATGAACGTGGCGAGCGACAACGCGATGGTGCCAAGGACCAGCTGGCCCCCCGACAGGGGGCCAGGAGCGTTTTGAGTTGCCATGAGATGTCAAAGGGGGCGGGGCGCGCCCCCCTCCGATTTACAGGGGACGAGCGCGAGCCGGCTGATTGCGCGTGTCGTTGGCGCTGCCCGAAGCGAGCGGGGCGCCAGCGTTCTCGGTAATGATCCTGGCGACGATGTCGTCGGCGTCGTGCCCCACCTTGTCGTAGACGTCGGTCGAGTACACCGGCAGCGCGGGCGCTTCGCCCAGTTCCTTGCCGTCGGTGTTACGCACGTTCACCTTGACCTGCATCGACAGGCCGACGCGCAGCGGATGCTCCTGGAGCTGCTTCGGATCGAGCGCGATGCGCACCGGTAGGCGTTGCACCACCTTGATCCAGTTGCCCGTGGCGTTCTGCGCCGGCAGCAGCGAGAATGCGCTGCCCGTGCCCGCCGAGAAACCGGCGACCGTGCCCTTGTATTCGACCGACGAGCCGTACACGTCGGCCGTGAGCGTCACGGGCTGCCCCACGCGCATGTGTGCGATCTGCACTTCCTTGAAGTTGGCGTCGACCCACACCTGGTTGAGCGGTACCAGTGCCATGAGCGGGGCGCCCGTGGCGACGCGCTGGCCGACCTGCACCGAGCGCTTGGCGACGTAGCCGTCGACCGGCGCCGGGATCGTGGTGCGGGCGTAGTCGAGGTACGATGCGCGCACCTTTGCTGCGGCCTGCTGCACGTTCGGGTGCGTGGTCACCGACGTCTTGTCCGTCAGCGCCTTGTTCGACACGAGTTGCGCGCGCGCCTGTTCGAGCGCGGCGCGCGCGGCCTTCACGGCGTCCTGCGCGTGGGCCAGTTCTTCGCGCGACACGGCGCCCGTGGCGATCGCCATCTCGCGACGCTTCACGTCGGCCTGTGCCTTGGCGAGCTCCGATTCGCGCATCGCGACGGTGGCGGCATAGGCGTCGTTGTTCACGAAGTACGTGCGCACCTGGCGCACCGTCTGCGCCAGATTCGCCTCGGCTTGCAGCAGCGCCACGCGCGCGTCCGTCTGATCGAGCGTGACCAGCGGCTGGCCGGCCTTGACCATTTGCGTGTCGTCGACCTTCACGCCGGTGACCGTGCCGGCCACTTGCGGGGTGATCTGCACGACGTTGCCCGCGACGTAGGCGTCGTCGGTGTCTTCGTAGTAACGCGCGTACAGCGCGTAGTAGGCGCCGTAGCCAATGGCCGCGATCGCGATCACGGCCGTCAGCGTCAGCATCATGCGGCGGCGCTTGCCATTGCTCTGAGCCGGCTGCTGGGCAGGCGCTTGCTGTTGGTTCTCACTCATCATTCGCTCCGTACTAATCTCTCAATGTGCTTTGACGTTGTCTTGTCTGTCTTTCGTATCTTTCGTGTCTTGCGAGTCGGTCCGGGCCGCGCTCAGTGCGTCTGCGCGGCGTCGCCCTCGGCCTGGGCGGGGCGCTCCTGCCCCACGACGAGGCCGGCAGCCTGGGCGTCGAAGCCGCCGCCCAGCGCCTTGATCAGACCGATCTGCTGATCGCGGCGAGCGCTCTCGATATTCACGCGCGCCTGTTCCTGCGCCAGCAGCGACGATTCGGCGGCAAGCACGGTCAACTGCGGCGCGAGACCCGCCTTGTAACGGTCGACAGCCAGCTCGTAGGCGCGTTGCGCGGCGTCCTGCGCCACGCGCTGCGACACCATCTGCTTGTCGGCAGAGCGGATCGACGACATGCGATCGGCGATGTCGCCCAGCGCCTTGTTGAGCGTGGAGTCGTAGTTCGCCACCGCGCTTTCGTAGGCGGCGTACTGGCCCTTGAGGTTGGCGCGCAGGCGTCCGCCGTCGAAGATCGGCAGCGAGATGACCGGGCCGAACTGGATGTTCTGGCTGCTCGGGTCGATCAGCTTGCCGAGCCCGAAGGTCGAATAGCCGAATGCCGCGTTGAGGTTCACGTCCGGGTAGAAACGCGCCTTCGCGACGTCGACGCCCTTGAGCTGCGCCTCGACGCTCCAGCGCGCCGTGACGATGTCGGGACGCCGGCCGAGCAGGGCGAGCGGCAGGTTGTCGGGCAGCGCCGGCGTGGGCAATTCGGCGAGCTTCGGGCGCTCGATTTCCAGGCCGCGGTCCGGCCCCTTGCCGAGCAATACGCCGAGCTGGTGGCGGGTGAGCAGGATCTGGCCGTCGAGCTGGGCGAGCTGCGTGGCGATATCGGCGGTGTTGCTGTCGGCCTGTTTCTGTTCGACTTGCGTGTCGAGTCCGGCGCGCACGCGATCGGCCGTCAGCTTGCCGAGGCTCTGACGCTGTCGGGCCGTGCGCTCGAGCACGTCATGCAACGCATATTGCTGCGCGAGCTGGTTGTAGGTGCGGGCGACGGCCGTGGCGAGGGCGAGCCTCACTTCCTGGTCTTCGGCTTGCTCGGCGCGCTCGGCCGAGATGGCCTGCGCGCGCGCCGCGCGGTTCTTGCCCCACAGGTCGAGCTCCCACGACAGCGCGGCGGTCAGGTCGCCCTGCGTGAACCAGTTGCCGCCGTAGCCCGGCGGATAGATCGTGTTCTCGGTGAATTTCTGACGGTAGACGTCGCCCGAGAAGCTGACCGACGGCAGCAGCGCCGCGGCGGCGCCTTCGGCCTGGGCCTGCGCCGACTTCAGTCGCGCGGCGGCCATGGCCAGGTCGGGGTTGCCCGCGAGGGCTTCGTCGATCAGCGAGACGAGCTGCGGATCGCCGAAACGCCGGGCCCAGTCGGTGCCTGGCCACTGGCCGCCTTCCGAGGGAAGGCTGCGCTGGGTCTGATACTGATCCGGCGTGCTGATCTGCTTGTCGCTGTGAATGCCGGCGAAATTCGCACAGCCGGCGAAGCCCAGCGTCACGGCCGCCAGACACAGGGCGGAGATCGCTGAGCGGACCCGCTGACGCGGGAGGAACGGTGAGGCCGCTTTCATCGCAAAACCTTTACGAGTGAAGTCTTCTACTGACAATAAACAGGAATCGGGCGATGCCGGGTTCGTGAAATAGTGGACCCGGCATGCTTTTTCTTGGAGTGACGGGTCGAGATCGCTTATCCGCTCTCGCCGTTGACGATCACGCGCCGCAGGAGGCTCTTGAGAAAACCCACTTCCTCGGGGGTGAAGCCGCGCAACAGGTGATCGGCGGCGCGCACGAAGATGTCCGGCATGCGGTCGGCCATGGCGTAGCCCGCTTCGGTGGCGCCGAGCTCCACCGTGCGGCGATCCGTCTTGCTGCGCTCGCGCACCAGCAGGCCGTGCGCCTCGAGCCGGTCGAGCAGACGCGTGACGGCGCTCGCATCGATACAGTAATCGCGCGCCAGATCCGCCGCCGTCTTGCTTTTGCCGGTCGCGACCTTGTAGAGCATGGTCGCTTGCGTGCTGGTCAGGCCGTACTGCGAGGTCTCCTTCGTGAGCTCGGCCATGATCAACTGGCGCACCCGAGCGACGAGATAGCCCAGCGAATCGTCGATGTCGTAGGCGTTACGCGGCGCCTCGGCGGCGGCGCTGGCCGCACCGGCATTGCCGGCGGCCCCCGGCGGCGGCGTCGAGGAGGCGGAAAGGGAAACGGACGGCTCTGACATTTTCGTGCTGATGCAATAATTGACTTGTCACGATTATAGCGTCCACTTAATAAAATGCAAGATGATGCAATAGTTGACTAGGCAAATATTTCAACGAAATGTAGACGGATCGCTCTAGTGGAAGGTGCGGTGGGAGGGCGGGGCAAGGGAGCGACGTTTGCGCAAAGTCGGCGGCATGGCCGCGCAAGTCGTTGTTGCATCGCAGAAAAGCCATGACGTGAGACATGCGCAAGTGATAGAATCGCGGATTCTCCAAAGGCTTTTCGAGCACCTCTTTCATGACCCGCGCTCTCCGTAATATCGCCATCATCGCGCACGTCGACCACGGCAAAACCACGCTCGTCGACCAGTTGCTGCGCCAGTCCGGCACCTTCCGCGAAAACCAGCAGATCGCTGAACGCGTGATGGACTCGAACGACATCGAAAAAGAGCGCGGCATCACGATCCTCGCCAAGAACTGCGCCGTCGAATACGAAGGCACGCACATCAACATCGTCGACACCCCGGGCCACGCGGACTTCGGCGGTGAAGTCGAGCGCGTGCTCTCCATGGTCGACAGCGTGCTGCTGCTGGTCGATGCCGTCGAAGGCCCGATGCCGCAGACCCGCTTCGTGACCCGCAAGGCGCTGGGTCTCGGCCTCAAGCCGATCGTGGTGGTCAACAAGATCGACCGTCCCGGCGCACGTCCGGACTGGGTGATCAACCAGACGTTCGACCTGATGGACAAGCTCGGCGCGACCGACGAGCAGCTCGACTTCCCGGTGGTCTACGCCTCGGCGCTCAACGGCTTCGCCAGCCTCGACGCCGACGTGCGCGAGGGCGACATGCGCCCGCTGTTCGACGCGATTCTCAAGCACGTGCCCGTGCGCGAGGCCGACGTGGACGCGCCGCTTCAGTTGCAGATCAGCTCGCTCGACTACTCGACGTTCGTGGGACGTATCGGTATCGGCCGCATCACGCGCGGTCGCATCAAGCCGGGCCAACAAGTCGCCATGCGCTTCGGTCCGGAAGGCGAAGTGCTCAAGCGCAAGATCAACCAGGTGCTGACGTTCAAGGGCCTGGAGCGCGTGATGTCGGATGGCGCGGAAGCTGGCGACATCGTGCTGATCAACGGTATCGAGGACGTGGGCATCGGCGCGACGATCTGCGACGTGGACACGCCGGAAGCGCTGCCGCTGCTGACCGTCGACGAGCCGACGCTCACGATGAACTTCTGCGTGAATACGTCGCCGCTGGCCGGCCGTGAGGGCAAGTTCGTGACGAGCCGCCAGATCCGCGATCGTCTGCACAAGGAACTCAACCACAACGTGGCGCTGCGCGTGAAAGACACGGCCGAGGACTCCGTCTTCGAAGTGTCGGGCCGAGGCGAACTGCACCTGACGATTCTCATCGAGAACATGCGTCGCGAAGGCTACGAGTTGGCCGTGTCGCGTCCGCGTGTGGTGCTCAAGGAAATCGACGGCGTGAAGCACGAGCCCTACGAGCTGCTCACCATCGACCTGGAAGACGATCATCAGGGCGCCGTCATGGAAGAAATCGGCCGCCGCAAGGGCGAAATGCTCGACATGGTCTCGGACGGCCGCGGTCGCACGCGTCTGGAGTACCGCATTCCGGCGCGTGGCCTGATCGGGTTCCAGGGCGACTTCCTGTCGATGACGCGCGGCACGGGCCTGATGAGCCACATCTTCGACGCATACGCGCCGCTCAAGGACGGTTCGCTGGGCGAGCGCCGCAACGGCGTGCTGATCTCGCAGGACGACGGCGCCGCCGTGGCCTACGCCCTGTGGAAGCTGCAGGATCGCGGCCGCATGTTCGTCTCGCCGGGCGACGCGCTGTACGAAGGCATGATCATCGGCATCCACAGCCGCGACAACGACCTCGTGGTCAACCCGATCAAGGGCAAGCAGCTCACGAACGTGCGCGCGTCGGGCACCGACGAAGCCGTGCGTCTGGTGCCGCCGATCGCGCTGAGCCTCGAATATGCCGTGGAATTCATCGACGACGACGAACTTGTCGAAGTCACCCCGCAAACGATTCGTCTGCGCAAGCGCTTCCTGAAGGAGCACGAGCGCAAGCGCGCCGCACGCGAAGAGAAGTAAGCCCGGCGATGGCGACAGCGCGTGGCAGACGTCCGTTCGCTGCGCGCCTGCAACGTCCGTTGGTTGGAAGAAAGCCGGTGCCTTGCGCCGGCTTTTTTATTGGCCCATCGCCCGTGATGTGTCCTGTCGGGCGTGCGGTGCCGTGAGCGCCGCGGGCCGTTGATAGCCCCCGAGGGCGCCGTTGCCCGTGCGGTCCGTGGCCGCGCACGACGGCGTTCGTTCCATTGACGATTCTGAAACACTCGCCTGCCATGACCGAATTTGTCCGCACCGAAATCCGTGGTCGCATTGGGTTCATCACGCTCACGCGTCCCAAGGCCCTCAACGCGTTGTCACACGACATGATTCGCGCGATCGCCGCTGCACTGGACCGCTGGCGCGACGATTGCGCCGTCCTCGGCGTGGTGTTGCAAGGCGAGGGCGAGAAGGGACTGTGCGCCGGCGGCGACATTCGCTATTTCCATGAGGCCGTCGGCGCGGGACGCACCGACATCATGGATTTCTTTACCGATGAGTACCGGCTGAACTACGCCATCGCCACTTACCCGAAGCCCTACATCGCGTTGATGGACGGTGTGGTGATGGGGGGCGGCATGGGCATCTCGCAGGCAGCGGCGCTGCGCATCGTGACCGAAGCGACGCGCATGGCCATGCCGGAGACCGCCATCGGCCTGTTCCCGGACGTCGGCGGCGGCTATTTCCTCGCGAACCTCGCAGGCCATCTCGGCGAGTATCTCGGCACGACGGGCATCGTGTTCGGTGCAGTCGACGCGTGCGAGATCGGCCTGGCCGACGTGGTGCTGCCGCGCGCCTCGTTGCCCGCACTGTGCGAATTGCTGGCAAACGGTCAGTGGCAAGATGCGCAGGCCGTGCTCGACGCCGCCCGCGACTTTGCCCGCGAGAGCCTGCCTCCGGCCGGTCTGGCGCCGGGCAAGCTCGCGCCGTTGCGCGACGCCATCGACCACCATTTCGGGCAGCCCGACATGCCCGCCGTCCTTCGCTCGCTCAAACACGAAGCCCGTTGCGAATACTCGGGCTGGGCGCAGGAGACGGAGGAGTTGCTGCGCGCCAAGCGCTCGCCGCTGATGGTGTGCGTCACGCTGGAACAGGTGCGCCGTGCCCGCAAGCTGTCGCTGGCCGACGAGTTGCGCGAGGAGTGGCTGATGATGCGCAGCGTCTTCAATCTCGACGGCCGCATGGGCGCCGAAGGCGTGGAAGGGATTCGTGCTCTCGTCGTCGACAAGGACCACAAGCCGCGTTGGCAGCACGCAAGCATCGAGGCCGTGACGCGCGCCGACGTGGCGCGCTTCTTCGACGGAGAACGTCGCGGTGCGGATAACCCCTTGCGCGATCTGGGGCTGTGAGCGGGGCGGTGGCTGCCCGTCGCCAACCGGGCGCGGCAGCCGCCGGGGTTGGGTTGTGCCGGCGGCGCCGCCCGCCAGGCCTCGATGGTTGCCACGGCGGCTTGTGTCGCAAGCGGCCAGCCGCCGGCGTGGCGCCGCATAGCTGTGCCGCTCGCGCGTTACACGGCGGCCTGGCAGAACTGCTCGCCGACCGCCTGATCGAGCTTGCGGCACACGCCGGCGATGCTGCCCACCATCACGATATGCGACACGTCGCGATACACCCGCACGCCGTAGCCGGCGTCTTTCTCATGAACTTGCCGGCAAGTTGGCGCTTCTCGGCCGCGGACGTCGCGGGAGGCCTTGGCCGCCTTGCCGGCCGGGCACGCGCGCCGCGCGGTGGCCGCGACGGCGGACGTCAGCGTGCGCGAGAGCGCGGCGTTGCGCGTGCGGGCCGGCACGGTATATGAGCGGGCCATGGCCGGTGCGGCAGCAAACGGGCCGGACAGCGCCGAGAGGCCATACACCGCGGACAGCCGTGCCTGCGACGACACTCGAACGCGCGCTTCACCCAGCGACGCGCGCAGCAAACCAAAGAGTCGAGCCATGATGCGATCCTTCTTTCAATGTGGGTCGGAGGGGCGTGTCCGGTTGCATCGCTTCACAAATCACAAATTGCGGGCGCAGCAGGGCACGGGCGCCGGACCCAGCCCGGCGCAAACGGAAATGCCAATCTTCAGGGAGCGGGGCGTACCGCTTGCCGCGGCGCGCCCGGACAGACGCTTAGCGACCGCCTTGGATGCCGCTTGAATGCCGCATCAAGGGGTGCCTGGATATCGCGTCAGAGGTCGTTATTGCGGATCAGGCCGACCGCAATTCCCTCCAGGGCGAAGTCGCCGCTTCCTTCATCGACGCGGATATTCTCGAAATCGGGGTTCTCGGCGATGAGCTCGACCCCGCCCTTGATGCGGTGGAATCGCTTGACGGTCACGTCGTCGCCGATGCGCGCAACGACGATCTGGCCTTCGCGGGCGTCTGCCGCCTTCTGCACGGCAAGCAGATCGCCGTCGAGAATGCCGGCGTCGCGCATCGACATCCCGCGCACCTTCAGCAGGTAGTCCGGCTGCCGGGCGAACAGGTTTGGATCGCACTGGAAATTGCGTTCGATGTGCTCCTGCGCCAGGATCGGGCTGCCTGCGGCCACGCGCCCGACGAGCGGCAGCGACAACTGCATGAGGCCCATGTGCGGCAACGTGAACTGGTGCGAGCCACCCGCTTCGTCCAGGCGCTTGAGGCGGATGCCGCGCGACTGACCCGCCGCCAGCTCGATCACACCCTTTCGCGCCAGTGCCCGCAGATGCTCCTCTGCGGCGTTCGCCGAAGAGAAGCCGAGTTCGGCCGCAATCTCGGCGCGCGTGGGAGGAAAGCCGGTGCGCTCGATCGCTTGTCGGACCAATTCATAGACCTGCTGTTGACGGGCGGTAAGTTTGATCATGGCGTCACTGTATGGAAGCACAGGTGGCTGTATTTTTGTACAGTGTTTGCAAAAAGGCAAGTGAAAACTTCATGTACTGCATGAAGTGCTTGCGCGAATGCCGCGGTCTCGGGCGCGGGCGTGCCGTCAGCAGGAAATCGCTAATCCTTATTCCGGCATAAACAAAAGAAAAATAATTATTTTTAATTATTTAGTGCCCCCCATAGACTGGCCTCCTACCACACGTAAGCAAACGAGGAGTGCAAGTCATGAGCAAAGCAGCACGGGGATCGAAAGCTAAGCAGCTGGTGAGGGCGTTCGGGAAACTGGGTGCGGTGGCGCTGGCCGCGGGCATTGCCATTCAGGCGCACGCCGCGAGCGTGTCGCTGCTCAACGTGTCCTACGACCCGACGCGCGAGCTGTACGCCGACTACAACAAGGCCTTCGAAGCGCATTACAGGCAGGTCGCGGGCGATACGGTGAACGTGAAGGCCTCGCACGGCGGCTCGGGCAAGCAGGCCCGCACCGTGCTCGATGGCGCGCCTGCCGACGTGGTCACACTCGGCATTTCGGCCGACATCGACGAACTGGCGCAGGCCGGCCTCGTGAGCAAGGACTGGCAAAAGCGCCTGCCGGACAATGCCACGCCGTACACGTCGACGATCGTCCTGCTCGTGCGCAAGGGCAACCCGAAGCAGATCAAGGATTGGGGCGATCTCGTCAAGCCGGGCATCAGCGTCGTCACGCCGAACCCGAAGACTTCGGCCGGCGCGCGCTGGAACTATCTCGCCGCATGGCTGTACGCGCTCAAGCAGCCGGGCGGCAATGAGCAGAAGGCGCAGGAGTTCGTCAAGGCGCTGTACAAGAATGTCGGCGTGCTCGACTCGGGCGCGCGCGGCGCGACGACCACGTTCGTCGAGCGCGGCATTGGCGACGTGCTGATCGCCTGGGAAAACGAAGCGCTGCTCTCGGTAAAGGATCTCGGTCCGGACAAGTTCGACATCGTCGTGCCGTCCTCGTCGATCCTGACGGAGCCGCCGGTCGCCGTGGTCGACAAGAACGTCGACAAGCACGGCACGCGCAAGGTGGCCGAGGCCTATCTGCAATGGCTGTACTCGCCGCAAGGGCAGGAGATCGCCGCGAAGCACTTCTATCGTCCGCGTTCGCCGGAAATCGCGAAGAAGTATGAGGCGCAATATCCGAAGCTCAAGCTCTACACGGTCGACGCCGACCTGGGCGGCTGGACGAAGACGCAGGCGAAGCACTTCGCCGACGGCGGCATCTTCGACCAGATCTACACCAAGAAATAACGGCGCGACGAAGGAGACCCTCGCATGAGTACCGCACTGTTTCCTCTCTGGCGCAAGCCGAGTGCCTTGCCCGGCTTCGGCCTGACGATGGGCTACACCGTCGCGTACCTGAGCCTGGTGGTGCTGGTGCCGTTGCTCATGGTCTTCATCAAGGCGAGCTCGCTCGACTGGGCGAGCTTCGTCGCCGCGGTGGGTTCGCCGCGCGTGCTCGCGTCGTATCGCCTCACGTTCGGCATCTCGCTCGCGGCGGCCATGCTCAACGCCGTGTTCGGCTTCATCCTGGCGTGGGTGCTGGTGCGCTACACGTTCCCGGGCAAGCGGTTCGTCGACGCGCTCATCGACCTGCCGTTCGCGCTGCCTACCTCCGTGGCCGGCATCGTGCTGGCGGCCGTCTACGCGCCGAACGGCTGGATCGGCCGCTGGTTCGAGCCGCTCGGCATCAAGATCGCCTTCACGCCGCTGGGCATCTTCGTGGCGCTGACCTTCATCGGTCTGCCGTTCGTCGTGCGCACGCTCCAGCCCGTGCTCGAAGAGTTCGAACGCGAGCAGGAGGAGGCGGCGGCGTGCCTGGGCGCATCGCGCTGGCAGACGGTGCGCCACGTCATCCTGCCGGCCGTGCTGCCCGCGCTGCTGACAGGCTTCGCGCTGGCCTTCGCGCGCGCCGTCGGCGAATACGGTTCGGTCATCTTCATCGCAGGCAACATCCCGATGGTCTCGGAAATCACCTCGCTGCTCATCGTGACCAAGCTCGAGCAGTTCGATTACGCGGGCGCCGCGGCGCTGGCCGTGGTAATGCTGGGCATCTCCTTCGTGTTGCTGCTCCTCATCAATACCCTGCAATGGTGGCTGCAGAACCGCCATTCGGGTCGGCGCGCCGCCGGCGTGTGATTTCAGGGAACGCTTCCATCATGTCCGATTCACTCGCACTGTCGCCCGCCTTGCCGCACTCGAGCGCCGCACGCCGCGCCGACCCGACCGACGAGCCCGCGCCGGTCAAGGCCGTGCTCATCGGTGTGGCGCTGCTGTTCTTCGCGCTGTTCCTGGTGCTGCCGCTCGTGTCGGTGTTCGTCACCGCGCTCGGCAAGGGCTTTGCCGCGTACTGGGAAGGGCTGACCAACGAGGACGCGCTCTCGGCCATTCGTCTCACGCTCGTGATCGCGTTCATTGCGGTGCCGCTCAATCTGGTGTTCGGCGTGGCGGCGTCGTGGGCGATTGCGCGCTTCGAATTTCGTGGCAAGAGCTTTCTCACCACACTCATCGATCTGCCGTTTTCGGTCTCGCCGGTCATTGCGGGCATGACGTTCCTGCTGCTCTTCGGTCGTCAGGGGCCGCTATGGGCCTGGCTCGACGCCAACAACCTGAAGATCGTGTTCGCGTTGCCGGGGCTTGTGCTCGCGACGGTGTTCGTCACCTTCCCGTTCGTGGCGCGCGAGCTGATTCCGCTCATGCAGGCGCAGGGCAGCGAGGAAGAAGAGGCCGCGCGCGTGCTCGGCGCGAGCGGCTGGCAGGTGTTCACGCGCGTGACGCTGCCGAAGATCAAATGGGGGCTGCTGTACGGCGTGATTCTGTGCAACGCCCGGGCAATGGGCGAGTTTGGCGCGGTGTCGGTCGTCTCCGGCCACATTCGCGGCGAAACCAACACGCTGCCGCTGCATGTGGAGATCGAATACAACGACTACCACACGGTGGGCGCGTTCGCGGCGGCATCGATTCTCGCGCTGCTCGCGCTCGCCACGCTCGCGCTCAAGCTGTGGGCCGAGCGCAAGCTGGCGCTGGACAAGGCCGCGCGGCGCGAAGACGCCGTTCAGGCCTGAGCCGCCGCGGCAGCACGGCAACGCGGCAACGCATCGAGGAGCAAGACGAATGAGTATCCAGGTACAACAGGTTTCGAAACGTTTCGGCGATTTCGCGGCGCTCGACGACGTCAGTCTCGAATTCCCCACGGGCGAGCTCGTGGCGCTGCTCGGGCCGTCCGGCTGCGGCAAGACCACGCTGTTGCGCATCGTCGCCGGGCTGGAGTTCGCGGACGCCGGGCGCGTGGTCCTCAATGGCGAAGACGTCGCCTCGGTTGGCACACGCGAGCGGCAGGTCGGCTTCGTATTTCAGCATTACGCGCTGTTTCGCCACATGACGGTATTCGAGAACGTGGCGTTCGGCCTGCGTGTGAAGTCGCGCCGAGAACGTCTCTCGGACGCGCAGATTCGCGCCAAGGTGCATGAACTTCTGGGGCTGGTGCAGCTCGACTGGCTCGCCGACCACTATCCGGCCGAGCTTTCGGGCGGACAGCGCCAGCGTATCGCGCTGGCGCGGGCCCTGGCCGTCGAGCCGAAGGTGCTGTTGCTCGACGAGCCGTTCGGCGCGCTCGATGCGAAAGTGCGCAAGGAGCTGCGCAGCTGGCTGCGCCGGCTGCACGACGAGCTGCACATCACCACGATCTTCGTCACGCACGACCAGGAAGAGGCGCTGGAAGTCGCCGACCGCATCGTGCTGATGAATCGCGGCAAGGTCGAGCAGATCGGCGCGCCGCAGGACGTGTACGACACGCCGCAGAGCGCCTTCGTGTACGAGTTCCTCGGAGCGGCCAACCGGCTCCCGGGCGAGCTGCGCACGCACGATTTCATCGCGGACGCCGGCGCGTATCGTGTGACGGTGCCGCGCGAGGACCTGCCCGCGCTGCCGCAGGACGGCCGCGCGATCGCCTACGTGCGGCCGCACGATCTCGCGCTGCTGCCCGCGCACGACGGCGGCCCGGGCGTCGACGTGGCCGTGCGTCGCGCGATCCCGCTCGGCGGCACCGTGCGAGTGGAGCTTGCCGCACCCGGCAACGCGGTATGGGAAGCGGAGCTCACGCGCTCGGGCTGGCAGGCGTTGAAGGCGGACGCCGGAGCGACGCTGCGCGCCGTGCCGCGTCAGCTGCGCGTATTTGCGGCGCAGGCATAAGGGGCGGCGCAGGCATAAGGGTGCATAGGCGCAAGGGCCGGCACGGGCCAACGCCGGTCGGACGCCGGCGCGCCCGGGCAGGACAAGCCGTTCATAACCAAAACAGTCAACACGGACAGACAAGCCATAGGGCGGAGTCACATCATGAATTTCCAGCAATTGCGCTACGTGCGCGAAGCAGTCCGGCAGAACCTGAACCTCACCGAGGCTGCCAGCGCGCTCTACACCTCGCAGTCGGGCGTGAGCAAGCAGATCAAAGACCTCGAGGACGAACTCGGCGTGGACGTGTTCGTGCGTCGCGGCAAGCGCCTTACGGGCCTCACGGAGCCGGGCAAGGCCGTGCTGCAGCTCATCGAGCGCATGCTGCTCGACGCCGAGAACCTGCGTCGCGTCGCGCGCCAGTTCGCCGATCAGGACAGCGGTCATCTGGTGGTCGCCACCACCCACACGCAAGCACGCTACGCGCTGCCGCAGGTCATCAAGCAGTTCACGAGCGTGTACCCGAAGGTGCATCTCGCGCTGCGCCAGGGCAGCCCGCGCCAGATCGCGCAGATGGTCATCGACGGCGAGGCCGACATCGGCATCACGACCGAGGCGCTCGACCGCTTCCCCGACATCGTGACCTTCCCGTGCTATTCGTGGCACCACGTGGCCGTGGTACCGAAGGAGCATCCGCTCGTCGGACGCGAGAACGTGACGCTCGCCGACATCGCCGAATACCCGATCATCACGTATGACGGCGACTTCACGGGCCGCTCGCACGTCGACAAGGCGTTCCAGGATCAGGGGCTCGTGCCCGACATCGTGCTCACCGCCCTCGATACGGACGTCATCAAGACATACGTCGAGCTGGGACTCGGCGTGGGAATCGTGGCCGCAATGGCGGTCGATCCGCGCAAGGACCAGGATCTGGCCGTGCTCGAGCTGGACAACGCCTTCGAGCCGAGCACCACGCGCATCGGGTTGCGCCGCGGGGCGTTCCTGCGCTCCTACGCATATCGCTTCATCGAGATGCTCGCTCCGGCGCTCAAGGAACAGGACATCTCGACGCAGCTTCGCGAAGCGCTCGAATTTGCAGCCTGAACTTCGCTGCCCGAGTTCGCTGCCCGAATTCGCTGCCCGAATTCGCTGCATCAAGTTCGCGTGCCGACTTGCGCGAGCTCACGGCCATGCCCGGGCTGCGCCGGCAGTGCCGGACACGACATCGTCATGACGCCGGCGGCGGTTTCGCCGCCCGGCGCAATCGCTTGTTTCAGCGGCATTTTCTAGCGGCTTTTTTCGGCGATTGGGAAGCGCGGCAGTATTGGATACAATCGCTGGCATGACCTTGACCACTTTCCATCCGACGCCTCACTACGCCGTGCCGGCAGGCGATCTGCCGCGCATTGCGCTGCTCGCCACGGGCGGCACGATTGCGGGAAGCGCGGCCGACGCCACCCGCACGGCTGGCTATCAGGCCGGCGCGCTCGGCATCCAGGATCTGCTCGCGGCGGTGCCCGCGCTGGGCAGCATTGCGCACATCCATGCGGAACAGGTCGCGCAGATCGACAGCAAGGACATGAGCGTGGCGCTCTGGCAAAAGCTGGCCGCGCGCGTCAATGCCTTGCTGGCGCAGCCCGATGTGGCGGGCGCGGTCATCACGCATGGCACCGACACGCTCGAAGAGACGGCCTACTACCTGCATCTGACCGTCAACAGCCGCAAGCCCGTGGTGTTCACGGCGGCGATGCGCCCGGCAACGGCGCTGTCTGCCGACGGCCCGCTCAACCTGCTCAATGCGGTGCGCGTGGCGACCGATCCGATTTCGGTCGGACGCGGCGTGATGGTGGCCATCAACAACCAGATCCACTGTGCGCGCGACGTCGTCAAGACGAGCACCTACAAGGTCGACGCGTTTCACTCGCCCGAGATCGGCGTGCTGGGGTGGGTGCAGGACGAGCGCGTGGCGTTCCAGCGCGCGGCCATGCAGTACCACACGGTCGAGAGCGAGTTCGTCGGCCTGTCGGGCGAGCTGCCTGCCGTGGAGGTGGTGTCGAGCTATGCGGGCGTCTCGCGCATCGCCGTCGACGCCCTCGTCGAGGCGGGCGTACAGGGTATCGTGGTGGCGGGCACGGGCAACGGCTCGCTGCACTCGCAGCTGCAGCAGGCGCTCGCCGAGGCGGTGCAGCGCGGCGTGACCGTGGTGCGCGCCTCGCGCGTGGGCAGCGGTCACGTCATGCACAACGGCGCGGCGCCCGACGATCAGTACGGTTTCGTAAGCGCAGGCAACCTGCATCCGTTCAAGGCGCGCGTATTGCTGATGCTCGCGCTTCAGGCCGGCGTGCCGCGCGAGCGCATGCAGAGCCTTTTCGACGAATACTGAGACGACCGTCGTCTTTGGCCGCCGCGTTCTGGCGGGGGGCAAAAAAATACGGCGCGAGTCATTCGACTGGCGCCGTCACGATCGGCAGCGCGCCGCCCGTTCTCGGGCAGGCCGTCCTGGCCGTCTTCCGGTCCTCTCAACTCCCGTGCCGACGGCTTTGCCGGTCATGCGGCCGCCGTTTCTCGGTCTTCTCGCGAACTACCCGGTGAGCCGGCGTTTCCCTGTCGCGCAAGTCATGCCGATAGGGAAACGCCGCGTGATGCGTCTCCGACGGTGGGCCTCAGGCGACCGTGTGGTTGGCGAGCATTTCCAGCGCGCGCACCATGCCCGAGTGATCCCACGCGGCGCCGCCGTTGGCGGCGCAAGCGTTGAACAGCTCCTGGCAGGTAGCCGTGTTCGGCAGCGACACGCCCAGCGCCTTCGCGCTTTGCAGCGCGAGGTTCAGATCCTTCTGGTGCAGTGCGATGCGGAAGCCCGGCTCGAAATTGCGCTTGACCATGCGCTCGCCATGCACTTCGAGAATCCGCGACGAGGCAAAGCCGCCCATCAGCGCCTCGCGCACCTTGGCCGGATCGGCGCCCGCCTTCGATGCGAAGAGCAGCGCTTCGCCCACGGCTTCGATGGTGAGTGCCACCACGATCTGGTTGGCGACCTTGCAGGTCTGGCCCGCACCGTTCTCGCCCACGAGGGTGATGTTCTTGCCCATCAGTTCGAAGAACGGCTTGACGTCGTCGAACGCGGCCTGCGAGCCGCCGACCATGATCGACAGCGTGGCGGCCTTCGCGCCGACTTCACCGCCCGAGACCGGCGCGTCCAGATACTCGCAGCCCAGCGCCTTGATCTTCTTGGCGTATTCCTTCGTTTCGATCGGCGAGATCGAGCTCATGTCGACGACGATCTTGCCTGCGCTCAGGCCCTCGGCCAGGCCGTCCTGACCGAACAGCACCGCGCCCACGTCCGGCGTGTCCGGCACCATCACGAAGACGATGTCGGCGCGCTTGGCGACTTCCTTGGCCGACGTGCAGACCGTAGCCTGGCCGTCGATGAGCTCCTGCGGGGGCGTGCGGCGCTCATACAGGAACAGCTTGTGGCCGGCGTTTTGCAAATGCTTCGCCATCGGCGCGCCCATGATGCCCAGACCAATGAAACCGAGTTGTGCCATTTCGAGACTCCTTGTTGCCAAAGTTTGATGTTGGGGTGTGCCGGCGATGTCGCGAACCGGGCAGGGCGGCGACACGACTGTCGCCATCGTCCCCGTGCTCCGGCCGCATGCCCCCTGCATGCGGCCGGCGGGGCCCTCCTCGTCGAAACACCGTCGGCCGGCGTGCCGTCCTGCGCGCGCACGCCGTCATGTCTTGCTGCCTGTCGCTAGGGGGAGCGACGCGCGGGTCCTGCGTGTGCGCAGGCCTGTGCCCGCCGTGGTCCGAGAGACTCGGGCCGCTAAGACCCAGGCCGCTTGGACTCAGGCCGCTAAGATTCAGGCCGCTTCACGCAGGCCCGCGGCCTTGAACCAGCCCAGGCCCTCGGTCGTGGTGGTCGCGGGTTTGTACTCGCAGCCGATCCAGCCGCCGTAGCCGATGCGATCGAGGAACGCGAACAGGTAGGCGTAGTTGATCTCGCCCGTGCCCGGCTCGTTGCGGCCCGGGTTGTCCGCGAGCTGCACGTGGGCGATGCGCGCCAGATTCGTCTCGAGGGTCTTGGCGAGCTCGCCTTCCATGCGTTGCATGTGATAGATGTCGTACTGCAGGAACAGGTTGTCCGAGCCGACCTCGTCGAAGATCTCCAGCGCCTGCTTCGTGCGATTCACGAAGAAGCCGGGAATGTCGTATGTGTTGATCGGCTCGACGAGCAGGCGAATGCCTTCGGCCTTGAGCGCATCGGCGGCGAAGCGCAGGTTGCCCACGAGCGTCTCGCGTGCGGCCTGCGTCGACAGATCCGCACCTTGCTTGCCCACGAGGCAATTGAGCTGCTTCACGCCGAGTGCCTTGGCATAGGTGATCGCTTCGCCAACGCCGTCGCGGAATTCGGCGACACGGTCGGGGAAGATCGCGATGCCGCGCTCGCCGGCATCCCAGTTGCCCGCCGGCAGGTTGTGCAGCACGAGGTCGAGCTGGTACTGGTTGAGCTTGTCCGCGATCTGGTCGCGATGGAACGCGTATGGGAACAGGAATTCCACGCCGCGAAAGCCGGCTGCGGCGGCCGCCTTGAAGCGGTCGAGGAACGGCACCTCGTTGAACAGCATGGTCAGGTTGGCGGCAAATTTCGGCATTGCACTGACTCCTCTCTCTTTTTTTAGGGGGTGGTTTCGACGATTTCGAAGCAGGGTGAGACGGCGTGCTGCAAAGCGTCTCGGGGTCTTGCAAGGATTGCGGGGCGCGAACTTTGGCCGGTCACGGGGTCTAGTCGCAGCCGGAGGGGACGCACACGCCCCGCAAACCGGTCTCGCGGGTGCCGCGCTCAGGCGGTCACTGCGTTGTCTTCCTCCACCACGTCGATGATTTCCTCGAACTCATTGACGTTGTCGATTTCCGTGCCCATCGCGATGTTGGTCACACGCTCGAGAATCACTTCCACGATCACCGGCACCGAGAACTCGGCCATCAGCTTGCGGGCCTGGGCGAACGCGGGCTGGATGTCGTTCGGCTCGAATACGCGGATTGCCTTCACGCCGAGGCCTTCGGCGACCTTCACGTGGTCCACGCCGTAGCCGTTTACTTCCGGCGAGTTCACGTTTTCGAACGCGAGCTGCACGCAGTAGTCCATGTCGAAGTTGCGCTGCGCTTGACGGATCAGGCCCAGGTACGAGTTGTTCACCACGACGTGGATGTAGGGCACCTTGAACTGCGCGGCCACGGCCAGTTCTTCGATCATGAACTGGAAGTCGTAGTCGCCCGAGATCGCCACGACGTCCGACGAGGGCGATGCGACCTTG
This sequence comes from Pandoraea sp. CB10b_02, assembly GCF_002216225.1. Lineage (NCBI taxonomy): Bacteria > Pseudomonadati > Pseudomonadota > Betaproteobacteria > Burkholderiales > Burkholderiaceae > Pandoraea > Pandoraea sp. CB10b_02. Next base: position 122,052 of record NZ_NJGW02000009.1, on the reverse strand, counting down.
GCGCCGATCGCGGCGGGCACGGTCCAGCCGAGCGGGCCGGCCTGACCGCAATTGATCCAGTGACGCGGCTTGTTCACGTGCAGGAACTGCGCGGCGGCGATCTGCGACAGGCCGATGGTCGACACGTAGCGCACGTCACGGCCGAAGAACGCGTTCATTTCCTGGTACACGCGCTGCGGCTTGATCGGCACCTGGTCGAAGTCCGTGCGGCGCAGCATGGTGCGCTTGCGCTTCTGGCACTCGGCCACCCATTGCGAGCGGTCCGGCAGACGGCCAGCTGCCTTGAGTTCCCTGGCCACTTCGACGAACAGCGTGAGCGCAGCCTTGGCGTCGGAGACGATGCCGTAGTCCGGGCCGAACACGCGGCCGATCTGGGTCGGCTCGATGTCGACGTGCACGAACTTGCGGCCCTTCGTGAAGACGTCGATGCTGCCGGTGTGGCGGTTTGCCCAGCGGTTGCCGATGCCCATCACGAAGTCGGAGGCGAGCATGGTGGCATTGCCGAAGCGGTGCGAGGTCTGCAGGCCGACCATGCCCGCCATGAGCGGATGGTCGTCCGCGATGGTGCCCCAGCCCATGAGCGTGGGCACGACCGGCACGTTGACCGTCTCGGCGAATTCGACGAGCAGGTCGGCCGCGTCGGCATTGATCACGCCGCCGCCCGAGACGATGAGCGGGCGCTCCGAGGCGATCAGCATCTGGATGGCCTTCTCGATCTGGGCGCGCGTGGCGGCGGGCTTGTAGACCGGCAGCGGCTCGTAAGTCTGCGGATCGAAGTCGATCTCGGCGACCTGCACGTCGAACGGCAGATCGATGAGCACCGGACCCGGGCGGCCCGAGCGCATGAGGTGAAACGCCTGCTGGAACACGCGCGGCACGAGCGCGGGCTCGCGCACCGTGACCGCCCACTTGGTGACCGGCTTGGCGATCGACTCGATGTCGACGGCCTGGAAGTCTTCCTTGTACAGGCGGGCGCGCGGCGCCTGACCCGTGATGCACAGGATGGGGATCGAATCGGCCCAGGCCGAGTACAGGCCCGTGATCATGTCCGTGCCGGCCGGGCCCGAGGTGCCGATGCAAACGCCGATGTTGCCCGCCTCGGCGCGCGTGTAGCCTTCGGCCATGTGCGAGGCGCCCTCGACGTGGCGTGCGAGCACGTGCTCGACGCTGCCCGCCTTGCGCAGGGCCGAGTAGAACGGGTTGATGGCGGCGCCGGGCACACCGAATGCGGTCGTGATGCCTTCCTTCTCGAGCACTCGGACGGCGGCCTCTACGGCGGTCATCTTGGCCATGTGACTCCTCCAATGGGTAATGGGTAGCTATGTTGGGATATGGACGTTGGAGCCAACTGTAAGCCGGTACGATTTGTTTGATAAGATCACAAAAGATCGTTTTTTTAAGAACAAAAAGTATCGAATGGAGACGCGATGGACCGTTACAAGCAGATCGAAACCTTCGTGCAGGTCGCGGAAGCGGGCAGTCTGGCCGCCGCCGCGCTCAAGGAGGGCGTGTCGCCGGTGATCCTCGGGCGGCGCATCGACGCTCTCGAAAAGCGGCTCGGCATCAAGCTCATGTACCGCTCGACGCGCCGCCTGGCGCTCTCGGAGGAGGGCGGCGCTTTCCTGGAGCGGTGCAAGCAGTTGCTGGGCGACTGGGAGATGGCGGAAAACGAGATCAGCGCGGGACGTCACGCGGTGTCGGGGCACCTGATCGTGTCGGCGCCGGCGGCATTCGGCCGCAAGCATGTGGCGCCGCACGCGCCCGCCTTCCTGCGCCAGCACCCGGACGTGCAGATCTCGTTCAATCTCACCGATCGTGTGGTCGACATCGTGCGCGAGGGCTACGACATGGGCATTCGCATCGGCGGCTCGGTCGATCCGAACTTCGTCGCCGTGAAGCTCGCCCAGAACCGGCGCGTGGTGTGCGGCACGCCCGCATACTTCGCCCGCCACGGCCGTCCCAGGACGCTGGAAGACCTCGCCAGGCACAATTGCCTGGCGTTCAACCTGCAGGGCGGCCAGCAGCGCGGCTGGTACTTCAAGCGTCAGGGCAAGCTCGTGACGATCCGCGTAGCTGGCAATCTCGACTGCAACGACGGCGAGCTGCTGCACCGCTGGGCGCTCGAAGGGCTCGGGCTGGGGTGGCGCTCAACGTGGGAAATCCAGCGCGAGCTGCTCTCCGGCGAGCTCGAAACGGTGCTCGACGAGTACGCGCTGCCCGACTACGACATCCTCGCCGTGTACCCGCAGCAACGCTTCCAGCCGGCGCGCGTGCGGCTTTTCATCGAGCAGCTGCGCCAGATCTACGCGCGCCCTAACTACTGGCTGGAGAACGCCTGAGGGGCGGGCGGGAAGCCACGGGGCAAGAGGAGACAAGAGGGGGCAAGGCCGCCGACCGGCCGTGCACGCTGGCACCGATAGGGCGGGAGTTGATGATCGACATGAAATCCGCTAGAATCGCGGGTTCTGCAACCTTGCTGCACTGGTTCTGACGCCCAGGCAGCTTTGCCCATAAGGAGCTCACATGCGTCATTACGAAATCGTATTCATCGTTCACCCCGATCAAAGCGAGCAAGTGCCTGCGATGATCGAGCGCTACAAGGGCATGGTGACGGCCAAGGCTGGCCAGATCCACCGCGTCGAAGACTGGGGCCGCCGTCAACTGGCCTACATGATCGAGAAGCTGGCCAAGGCTCACTACGTGTGCATGAACATCGAGTGCGACCAGGAAACCCTGGACGAACTCGAGCACGCCTTCAAGTTCAACGACGCCGTGCTGCGCCACCTGGTGGTCCGCATGAAGAAGGCCGAGACGGCCCCGTCGCCGATGATGAAGGAAGTGGCCCGCGAAGAAGCCAAGAAGGCTGCCGCGACGCCCGCCACCGAAGCCGCTGCTTCGTAAGTCGCGCACCGGAACGCATCAGGGTGTCAACGGATACGTCGACCACGTGAATCGCTTGCGGCTCGAGGCCAGCATCGCCGAAATCGGCACGCTGCGCTATACCCCGGCCGGACTTCCCGTGATCGATGTCACGCTGACGCACGAGGGAACAGTCGAAGAGGCGGGCGTACCCCGTCAGACCGAGTTCTCGATACCGGCGGTTGCGATCGGTCCCATCAGTGCCAAGGTCACGGCGCTGGGACTCGGGAGACCGGCCCAGTGGGCGGGGTTCCTGGCCAAGAAGCATCGCAATAGCCGCACCCTGGTGTTTCACATCACAGCATTGCAAGAATTTGAAAAGGATTGTTGAACATGCCGCGTCCTAACGGTAAAAACAAGAAGTTTGATCGTCGCCGTCAACAGCAGAACCCGCTGTTCAAGCGCAAGAAGTTCTGCCGCTTCACCGTTGCCGGTGTCGAGCAGATCGATTACAAGGATGTCGAAACGCTGAAGGACTTCATCGGCGACAACGGCAAGATCACCCCCGCTCGTCTGACGGGCACGAAGGCGCACTACCAGCGCCAGCTCGATACGGCCATCAAGCGCGCGCGTTTCCTGGCGCTGCTGCCGTACACCGATCTGCACGGTGCTTAATCGCCGGTCGACGAAGGAGAATAGATAATGCAAGTGATTCTGCTGGAAAAGGTCGTCAATCTGGGTAACCTGGGCGACATCGTGAAGGTCAAGGACGGTTTCGCACGTAACTACCTGATCCCGACCAAGCTGGCTCGCCGTGCCACCAAGGACGCCATCGCCGAATTCGAAGTTCGCCGCGCCGAGCTGGAAAAGGCTGCCGCCGAGAAGCTGGCTGCCGCGCAAGCCGAAGGCGAAAAGCTGGCTGGCCTGACCGTTCAGATCTCGCAGAAGGCCGGTGTCGACGGCCGTCTGTTCGGTTCGGTCACCAACTACGACATCGCCGAAGCCCTGAACGGCCAAGGTTTCAAGATCGAGAAGATGCAGGTGCGCCTGCCGAACGGTCCGCTCAAGACCGTGGGCGACTTCCCGGTCCAAGTGGCCCTGCACACGGACGTCGTCGTCGACGTGAACGTGTCGGTGCTGGGCGAGCACGCCTAAGTCGCATCCGCGTCAGCTTCCCGACGCGAATAAAAAGGACGGAAGTCGGGTCTACCGGCTTCCGTTTTTTTATGTCTGCCTGTCTCAAAGCCTTCCGATGCGGCAGCTTGTCACGCAAGCACGGATTACACTGATCAACGCCGACCGCCTCCCGGTTGCGCGCCGTCCCACGTTAGTCTCGTTCGATAGCTCCGCCTTATGTTGCCTCCAGGGAAACTACTGAGCAAACCACGTTCGGAAAAATCGTCTCGCAAGCGGGAATATGCCGGTTCGGACCGCGATCGCGGGAACGGTATAATGCCCGGCATGAACGCGCCCGATCCCCAGCTCGATTCGCTAAAAGTGCCGCCGCACTCCATCGAGGCGGAGCAGTCCGTGCTCGGCGGGCTGCTGCTCGATAACAGCGCCTGGGATCGTATCGGCGACTTCGTGTCCGAGTCGGACTTCTACCGCTACGACCACCGGCTGATCTACCAGCACATCGGTCGCCTGATTTCCTCCGATCGTCCCGCGGACGTCATCACCGTCTTCGAATCGCTGTCGAGCGCCGGCAAGGGCGAAGAGGTGGGCGGACTCGCCTATCTCAACGCGCTGGCGCAGAACACGCCGAGCGCGGCCAACATTCGCCGTTACGCCGAGATCGTGCGCGACCGTGCGGTGCTGCGCAAGCTTGTCACGGTAGCCGACGAGATCGCCTCCGACGCCTTCAATCCGCAGGGCAAGGAAGTGCGCCAGATGCTCGACGAGGCCGAGGCCAAGGTCTTCGCGATCGCCGAGGAAGGCTCGCGTAGCTCGAGCGGCTTTCTCGAACTCCAGCCGCTGCTCACGCAGGTGGTCGAGCGCATCGACGAACTCTATCACCGCGAGGGCGGCAGCGACATCACCGGCATTCCGACCGGCTTCGTCGATCTCGATCGCATGACCTCGGGCTTCAATGGCGGCGATCTGATCATCGTGGCGGGCCGCCCGTCGATGGGCAAAACGACCTTCTCGATGAACATCGGCGAGCACATCGCCGTGGAAGAGGGGCTGCCCGTCGCCGTGTTTTCGATGGAAATGCCGGGCACGCAGCTGGCCATGCGTATGCTGGGCTCGGTCGGGCGTCTGGATCAGCATCGCCTGCGCACGGGCAAGCTGATCGACGAAGACTGGCCGAAGCTCACGCATGCGATGCAGAAGATGAACGAGACGCAGTTGTTCGTCGACGAGACGCCTGCGCTCAACCCGATGGAGCTGCGCGCACGGGCTCGCCGCCTGGCGCGCCAGTGCGGCAAGCTGGGGCTGATCATCATCGATTACCTGCAGCTCATGAGCGGCTCGGGCGGGGGCGAGAACCGCGCGACCGAGATTTCCGAAATCTCGCGTTCGCTCAAGGGCCTCGCCAAAGAGCTGAACGTGCCGGTCATTGCGCTCTCGCAGCTCAACCGCAGTCTGGAGCAGCGTCCGAACAAGCGCCCCGTGATGTCAGACTTGCGCGAATCGGGCGCTATCGAACAGGATGCCGACATCATCCTGTTCATCTATCGCGACGAAGTCTACAACCCCGATACGCCCGACAAGGGCACGGCCGAGATCATTATCGCGAAGCAGCGTAACGGTCCGATCGGTCACGTGCGTCTGGCGTTCATCGGGGCCTATACGAAGTTCGACAATCTGGCCGGTCCGCAGTACTGATACGCAAATTTTTGCCTGTGCCCATCGGCGTGCGGCGGCGCACGCCCGCACAGGGTAGAATGTGACGTTTTTGTGTCGACCCGTCCCCTCTCAATACCCGGAGTTTTCCAATAATGTTCGGTCGCTTCATGCCCACCGAGGGCAAGTTCTTTGAGCTGTTCAACCAGCATGCGGCATGCATGGTTGCCGGCAGTCGCGAGCTGTCTGCCATGCTCAACGATCTGCCCAATGCCGAGGCACGCACCGTCGCCGTGCAGAACAACGAGAAGAAAGCGGATCGCATCACGCACGAGACCATCGACCTGATGCACAAGACGTTCATCACGCCGTTCGATCGCGACGAGATCCACAAGTTGATCAGCACGATGGACGACATCCTGGACCTGATGGAAGACGTCGCCACGGCCGTCTGGATGTACGACATCAAGCGCGTGCCGGCCGAGGCCCGCACGCTCGGCGAGATCTGCGTGAAGTGCTGCGAGCGCGTGCAAAGCACCGTGGCGCTGCTGGGTGACATGGACCGGGCGCGCGAGATCCTCAAACTGTGCGAAGAGATCGACGGACTCGAGTCGGAAGCCGACCGTCTGCTGCGCGCCTCGCTCTCCAAGCTGTTCCGCGAAGAGGCCGACGTGAAGGAGCTCATCAAGCAGAAGGCCGTGTCGGAATTGCTCGAGTCGGTGACCGACAAGTGCGAGGACGTTGCCAACATCATCGAAGGCATTGTGCTGGAAAACGCCTGAGCGCCCGAGCGGAGATTTTCGATGGCAACGCTGCACATCAGCCTTTGGCTGGTCGGACTGCTGGTCGCGCTGGCGCTCCTGTTCGACTTCATGAACGGCTTTCACGACGCCGCCAACTCCATCGCCACGGTGGTGTCGACGGGCGTGCTCAAGCCGCACCAGGCGGTGGCTTTCGCCGCCATGTTCAATATCATCGCGCTGTTCATCTTTCACCTGAAAGTGGCCGCGACGGTGGGCAAGGGCACGGTTCACCCGGAGATCGTCGATCACTACGTGATTTTCGGCGCGCTCGTCGGGGCGATCGCCTGGAACATCATCACGTGGTACTACGGTATTCCGTCAAGCTCGTCGCATGCGCTGATCGGCGGCCTGGTCGGCGCGGCGGTGGCCAAGGCGGGCACCGGCTCGCTCGTGGCGAGCGGCCTGCTGCAGACCGTGGCCTTCATTTTCGTGTCGCCGCTGCTCGGCTTCGTGCTCGGTTCGTTCTTCATGCTCGTGGTGTCGTGGCTGTGCTTTCGCACGCCGCCCGCCCGCGTGGACCGCTGGTTCCGCCGCCTGCAACTGGTTTCGGCCGGCATGTACAGCCTCGGGCATGGCGGTAACGACGCGCAGAAGACCATCGGCATCATCTGGATGCTGCTGATCGCCGCCGGACTGTGGCCGCAGCAGGCCGCCGAGCCGCCGCTGTGGGTGATCGTCGGCTGCTATCTGGCCATTGGTCTGGGCACCATGTTCGGCGGCTGGCGCATCGTGCGCACGATGGGACAGAAGATCACCAAGCTCAAGCCGGTGGGCGGTTTCTGTGCCGAGACGGGCGGTGCCTTCACGCTGTTCTTCGCCTCGTGGCTCGGCGTGCCGGTGTCGACGACGCACACGATTACGGGCGCCATCGTTGGCGTCGGCGCGACGCAGAAGCTCTCGGCCGTGCGCTGGGGCGTGGCGGGCAACATCGTATGGGCGTGGATTTTGACGATCCCGGCTTCGGCTTTCATTGCCGCCATCGCCTGGTGGGTCGGCAAGCAGTTCCTATAACCCTGTCGGACGGTGGACCGTCCGGCGATCCTCAGACTCCGGAAAAAGCGGCTTCGGCCGCTTTTTTCATGCTCGACGTTCGCCCAGGTCCGCCGAGATTTCCCGCATGCCCACATTGAGCCGGGATATCGCCGCCATCGGGAGAATCAATTTCAATTTGTTAATGATATTGATTATCATTTGCATACGATATTCGACGAGCACCACAGGAGGCTGAGATGACCGCATTGTTCAACCATGCCTTGCGCCACCGCCCGCTGACCACGCTGATGGGCGTGGCGATCAACCTCGGCGGCGCCGCGAGCCTGCTGACCCACCTGCGTTAAGAAAACGCGGGAGCAAGGGAACGAGGGAACAAGGGAACGTGGGGCCACGGACAGGGCATGAAACACGCCAGACGCCGCGGGCGGCCGGCGTGTTTTACCTTTGGGAGCCTCACATGGAACTGTTGGCGAAGCGGGCGATGGGATCGTCGTCGGCCGCCAGGGACCCGTTCAGACGGGCCGTGCTGCTCGGCGGTGCGCTGGGCTGCGGTGTTTGGAGCGGCGAAGGCGTGGCGGCCGTCAGCGGCCGATTGGGCGAGTCCGCGACCGCGCTCACTGGTGCGCCGGGTAGCCCAGGCGGCGACATGGGCGACGACATGGGCGACGACATGGGCGACGGCGGGGCCCCTGGGGCCGGCGAGGCCGCCGACGGCTGGGTTTGCGCCACGTTGGCCGGTGCGGCGCGGTTCACATAGGTCGTATTGCCCGCCGGTGCCTTGTTCGCCGCCACGCGGCGGATACCGTCGATACGGCGCGCCCAATAAGGGACGTAGAGACTCTCCAGTCGCACCGTGCCGCCTGAGTTCGGCGCATGCACGAATTTCCCCTGGCCGACGTAGATGCCCACGTGCGAGTGGGCGCGCCCCGTCGTATTGAAGAAGATGAGGTCGCCGGAGGCGAGATCGTCGCGATCGAGGGACGTGCCGACACTGCTCATGTCGGCCGTCGTCCGCGGCAAGTTGACCCCGGCCGCGCGTGCAACGACATAGCGCACGAGACCGCTGCAGTCGAAACCGGAATCAGGCGTGTTGCCGCCATAGCGGTAGGGGATGCCCACGAGGCTCATCGCCTCGAGCGTGATCTCTTCCTGGCCGGCGCTGTTCTCGGGACCCATCGTGCGATTGCCATAGTTGGCGCTGCCACCCTGGCGGATCGACGGACCGGACGAGCATGCGGCAACCAGCAGCGTAATCGCGAGTGCCGCGGCACAGCGCGTCGACGAGCGCAGCCATTCTGGCGAGAGCGCAATGCTGCGGGCAGGGACGACGGGACGGCCGAAGGACCGGACGAAGGATCGTGGCATGCGGAGATGGCCCTGGATTCGCATGCGCCGAGTTTACGACGCTTGCCGCACGAATGCACCGCGGAAGTGCCGAAATACGGGCATTCTGTGGCATCGATGTCACAAATGCGCCGATTTTCGGGCGATTTTGCCGCTCAGGCGCCGTGGTCGCTGCATTCGCGGCCTGGCGATCATGAAAAACGGCGCCCGAAGGCGCCGTCGTCGAGAGGCCGTCAAGCCGCCGCGCTCAGAGAATCTCCGCGGCGTAATCGGCCAGACGCGAGCGTTCGCCGCGCGCGAGCGTGACGTGGCCGCTGTGACCCCAGCCCTTGAAGCGATCCACCACGTAGGTGAGGCCCGAGCTGCCTTCGGTCAGATACGGCGTGTCGATCTGCGCGATGTTGCCCAGACAGATCAGCTTCGTGCCGGGGCCGGCGCGCGTGACGAGCGTCTTCATCTGCTTCGGCGTGAGGTTCTGCGCCTCGTCGATGATGACGAACTTGTTCACGAACGTGCGACCGCGCATGAAGTTCATGCTCTTGACCTTGAGTCGCGAGCGAATCAGTTCCTGCGTGGCTGCACGGCCCCATTCGCCGGCGGAGTCGTCGGTCTTCTGCAGCACTTCGAGGTTGTCGTCAAAGGCGCCCATCCACGGCTGCATCTTCTCCTCCTCGGTGCCCGGCAGGAAGCCGATATCCTCACCGACGGGTACGGTCGCGCGCGTGATGATGATCTCGTTGTAGCGCTTTTCGTCGAGCGTCTGCGCCAGCCCGGCAGCGAGCGCGAGCAATGTCTTGCCCGTGCCGGCCTGACCGAGCAGGGTGATGAAGTCGACCTCGGGATTCATCAGCAAATTCAGCGCGAAGTTCTGCTCGCGGTTGCGCGCCGTAATGCCCCACACGTTGTTCTTGTGGTGCCCGTAGTCGCGCAGCGTTTGCAGCAGTGCCGTCTTGCCGTTGATCTCGCGGACCTGCGCATAGAAGGGCGCTTCGCCGTTGTTCGTCTCGAGATAGACGAACTGGTTGATGAGAAAACTCGAGCACAGCGGGCCGGTGATGCGGTAGAACGTCGTGCCGGTACGGTTGTCCTGCCAGCTCTCCATGCCCTTGCCGTGCTTCGTCCAGAAGTCCGGCGGCAGTGCCATCACGCCCGAGTAGAGCAGATCGCTGTCCTCGAGCACCTTGTCGTTGAAGTAGTCTTCGGCCGGCAGGCCGAGCGCATGCGCCTTGACGCGCATATTGATGTCTTTGGACACCAGCACGACCTGACGATCGCGGAACTTGTCCTGCAGCGCGCGCACGACGCCCAGAATCTGGTTGTCGGCCTTGCCCTGCGGCAAGCCCTCGAGCGGCGGTACTTCGGGCAGATCGGTCTGGAAGTACAGACGGCCCGTGGCGTCCTTGTTGCCGAGGCGGGACAGCGAAATGCCTTCCGCCATCGATTTCGTGCCGCTCTCCGCGACCAGTCCGTCGAGCGTGCGGCTGACCTGACGTGCATTGCGCGCCACTTCCGACATGCCCTTCTTGTGGTTGTCGAGCTCTTCCAACGTCATCATCGGCAGATAGACGTCGTGCTCCTCGAAGCGAAACAGGCTGCTCGGGTCGTGCATGAGCACGTTCGTGTCCAGCACGAAGAGCTTGGCCGGCTCCTGGTCCTTGTTGCGCGCACGTTTCGAACCGGCGCCCTGAGCCGTCGTCTTCACGGATTTGAGCGGCGCGGCGGCGCCATTCGAACCGGCAGGCGCGGGCGATTGCGGCGAACGTGCGACGGGCGACGGCTGTGCTGCAGTCTGCGTCACCGCGGGTGTCTTGGGAACGACCTTCAGGTCGGCCGTGCCGGCTGCGCCGGACGTGTCGCCCAGCGCGTGTTGTTCGGAAGAGGGGATCGGTTTCTTGGCCTCCGTGCGCGAAGGTTTGAGGCGAGTGGGGAATTGATCCGGGGCGAGCAGCGTGCCCGGTTTGGTCGGCGCCGATGGCAATGGCATAGATTTCCCGTTCAAGAAAACACAACACTACTCGGCCGGGACACACAGCGGCACAACACGTCCCGGCAACAAAAAAGCCGCCTGCCCGGACGCACCGGAGAGGCGGCTTGGCTGAAGGCGCCGCCTTGGCGACGCCTGCAATAGTCTCGTTCAATGCGCTTGATCATTACGGCCGACTATAACGTCTCTTGCCGTGCTTGTATAGCGTTGGATGTCCGCCCGGGCGGCGCTCGTGCAACACGCCGGCCGCCGCGCGGCGGGCGTCCCCGCGGGCCGCGCCGGGCAGGAAGACGCTTGGGCCTGGGCCCGTACCGCGTTCAGAGCGCCTGGACGGCGGCCAGCACTTCGCCCACGTGATCGGGCACGCGCACGCCGCGCCACTCCTTGCGCAGCACCCCCTTCTCGTCGATCACGAACGTGCTGCGCTCGATGCCGAGATGCTCCTTGCCATACAGTTTTTTCAGCTTGATGACACCGAACAGCCTGCACACCGCTTCGTCGGCGTCCGAGATGAGCGGGAAGGGCAGGCCGAGCTTTTTCTGGAAGTTCTCGTGCGAGCGCAGGCTGTCGCGCGACACGCCGACGATCTGCGCGCCAGCGGCCTGAAATTGCGCATAGCTGTCGCGAAAGTTCATGCCTTCCGTCGTACAGCCCGGCGTGTTGTCCTTCGGGTAGAAGTAGATCACCACTTTCTGGCCGCGATGCGCCTTGAGCGAAAAATCGCCGCCAGTGGCCGGTGCGGTGAAATCTGGCACGGCGGTGTCGATGGCTACCGTCACTATGGTCTCCTTGGATGGCCTTGCGAGGCCGGAACGGGGAAGCGGGTTGAGGGCAAGCAGGAGGCGGGCCGCCAGCGATTCAGGCCGCCGCACGGCGCTCGCCGCCCTCGAGAATCAGGTCGCCCGAGCGCCCCGGAATCTCTCCCCACACGACCGGGCGGGCCGGCAGCGAGGCGAGATCGAGCGACGCGTACAACTGGCCCATCGTCACCAGATCATGCCCCTGGCGGCGCCATCCGGCCAGCAACTGACGGAACAGCGGGGCGAGCTTCTGCCCTTCGAGCTCTGCGTGAAGCGTGAACACGTGATCTTGCGCCGGATCGCGGGTGAGGGCAAGCAGATGCTCGGCCACGCCGTTGGCATCGCGCCCGTCCACGCCGAGCAGTTCGTCGACGGTGGGCAGCGTCGTGGGCATCTGCACGTGTTGCAGACGCACGCCGTCGACGATCGGGTAATGCGGCGCCGTGCCGCGTCCGTCCGAGGCGTACTTCATGCCCCACGCGTCGATCTGGCGGAATGCGTCGTTGTTCATCTGCCAGCCGGCGGCGCCATGCGTGAGCGGCGGCGCGCCGAAAATCTGCGTGAAGCGGGCGTGCGCCTGCGACATCTGGCGTTGCGTCCACGCCGCGTCGCGCGTGCGCACGTTGTCCTGCCAGTAGGTGTGATCCCACGTGTGGATGCCGGTCTCGTGACCGGCGGCCTGCACGGTGCGCATGACGTCCGCGGCGCGCCGGCCAATGTCCGGGCCGGGCAGCAGCGTGCCGTACATGAGCGTCTTGAAGCCGTAGTGCTCGACCACCGACGTGCGCGAGACCTTCTTCAGAAAGCCGGGCCGGAAGACGCGCTTGAGCGCCCAGCCGGTGTGATCCGGTCCGAGACTGAACAGGAACGTCGCCTGCGCCTCATGCTCGGCGAGCGCGGCGAGCAAATTGGGCACGCCTTCGCGCGTGCCGCGCAGCGTGTCGACGTCGATCTTCAGGACAATCTTGGCCATGGCCGTCCTTGATGGCGGGTATCGGCGATGCGTTGTCCGATACCTTCGTTTCCGAGTCAAAAACGCCCGATGCGCCGAGGGCGCACCGGGCGTGCCGTGCGATGTGCGGCCCGCGGCATGGAAGCGGCGGGCCCGGACGTTACTCGACCAGGCGGCGAGCTTCGGCCACGTGGCCGCGGTACGCTTCGAAAATCTTGCGCAGCGCTTCGTCCATCGACGTGCTCGGCGCCCAACCGAGCTCCTGCATCGTGTTCTCGATCTTCGGCACGCGGTTTTGCACGTCCTGGTAGCCGTTGCCGTAGTAGGCGCCCGACGACGTCTCGACGAGCTGGACCTTCTTGGCCGTCTCGGCATACTCGGGGAATTCGGCTGCCAGCTTGAGCATCATGTTGGCCAGCTCGCGCACCGAGTAATTGTTTTTCGGGTTGCCAATGTTGTAGATCTTGCCGCTGGCAACGTTGTTCTTGTTGTCGATGATGCGCACGAGTGCGTCGATGCCGTCGTCGATGTCGGTAAACGCGCGCTTTTGCGAGCCGCCGTCGACCAGGCTGATGTTCTCGCCGCGGGCGATGTGGCCCAGGAACTGCGTGACCACGCGCGACGAACCTTCCTTCGGCGTGTAGATCGAGTCGAGGCCGGCGCCGATCCAGTTGAACGGGCGGAACAGCGAGAAATTCAGTCCTTCCTGCATGCCGTAGCCCCAGATCACACGATCCATGAGCTGCTTCGAGCAGGCGTAGATCCAGCGCGGCTTGTTGATCGGGCCGTAGATCAGCGGCGAGTTTTCCGGATCGAACTCGCTGTCGGTGCACATGCCGTAGACCTCGGAGGTCGACGGAAACACCAGATGCTTGCCGTACTTCGCCGCCGAACGCACGATCGGCAGGTTCGCTTCGAAGTCGAGCTCGAACACGCGCAGCGGCGCCTTCACGTAGGTGGCCGGCGTGGCGATGGCCACCAGCGGCAGGATCACGTCGCACTTGCGGATGTGGTACTCGACCCACTCTTTGTTGATCGTGATGTCGCCTTCGAAGAAGTGCATGCGCTCGTGATTGACCAGATCGCCAAGGCGATCGGTGAGCATGTCCATGCCATAAACTTCCCAGTCGGTCGTCTCCAGGATGCGCTTCGACAGATGGTGGCCGATGAACCCGTTGACACCGAGAATCAGGACTTTTTTCATATTGCGGTCAGTGATTTAGCTGGGAAAACCGGTCCGGCGTGACAGGCTTGCCGTCCAGTAATAGTTCATGAATGACGACGGCGTTTGCGTCCCCGCAAACGCCAAGGAACGCATTATCCACTACTTGCAGTCCGCAGGGCAAACCGGCGGGGGCCGGCGAGCGGGCAAGGCGCGCGCGGCTCACCACCCAGCGATGGCCGGCGACTTCCGTAAACGCCCCCGGATAGGGCGGGGCGACGGCGCGAATCAGGTTGTAGACGTCGCGCGCGGGTTTCGACCAGTCGATGCGGCCGTCCTCCGGCTTGCGCCCGCCGAAATAGCTGCCGGCCGACAGATCGTTGATGCGCCGCCCGGCCGTCCCGGCCAGCAGCCCCGGCAGGCAGCGCCAGAGCGTCTGCTCGGCCGCCACGGTAACCTTCTCGAACACTTCGCCGGCGGTGTCGTCGGGCAGGATCGGCACCGGCGTCTGATCGATGATCGCGCCGGCGTCCGGCTTGAGGGCCATTTCGTGCAGCGTGGCGCCGGTCTCCGTTTCGCCATTCAGCACGGCCCAGTTCACCGGCACGCGGCCGCGATACTTCGGCAGCAGCGAACCGTGCATGTTGAAGGCGCCACGCGGCGCGATTTCCAGCACCGGCACCGGAATCATGTGACGGTAATAGAACGAGAAGATGAAGTCCGGCGCCACGGCGCGAATGCGCTCGGCGAGTGCCGGGTCGGCCGGATCGTCGGGGGTGATGACCGGAATGCCATGCTCGGCGGCCACGCCGGCGACACTGCCGAACCAGATGTTCTCGTTCGGGTTGTCCTGGTGGGTAACCACGAGGGCAACGTCGACGCCGCGCGCGAGCAGCACCTGCAGGCAGCGCACGCCAACGTTGTGATAAGCGAAGACGACGGCTTTGGCGCTCATGAGGTGTGCGACCCCAGTTCCTTCGCGCCGGCCGTGTGGCTTGCGCCGCCGGCGGCTTTCTCGCCGTGGCCGGCCGGTGCCGGCTGATTCTCGAGCACGGCTTGCACCAGATAGCGCGGGCGCTGACGCACCTGCTGGTAGATGCGGCCGATGTACTCGCCGAGCAGCCCCATGCCGAACAGGATCACGCCGAGCAGGCAGAACGTGACGGCAAACAACGTAAATACGCCTTGAACCTCCGAACCGAAGATGAAGCGCCGGGCCATGAGTACGACGAACAGCACGCCCGAGGCGGCCGAGAGCGTAATGCCCACCCCCGAGAGCCATTGGAGCGGCACCACCGAGAAGCCGGTGACCAGATCGAAATTGAGGCGAATCAGGCTGTAGAGCGAATATTTCGACTCGCCGGCGAAGCGCTCTTCGTGCGCGACGTCCACTTCCGTGGGGTTCTGCGCGAACGTGTAGGCGAGCGCCGGAATGAACGTGTTGATTTCGCGGCACTGGTTGACCGTATCCACGATGTGGCGGCTGTAGCCGCGCAGCATGCAGCCCTGGTCGGTCATGCGAATGCGCGTGATGCGCTCGCGCAAGCGGTTCATCGCGCGCGACGCGTTGCGGCGGAACCAGGTGTCCTGGCGGTTCATGCGCACGGTGCCCACGTAGTCGTGACCGGCGGCGAGCTGGTCGACGAGCTTGCCGATTTCCTCGGGCGGGTTCTGCAGGTCGGCGTCGAGCGTGACGACCCATTCTCCGCGGGTGTGTTCGAAACCCGCGAGGATGGCCATGTGCTGGCCGTAGTTGCCGTTGAACAGCACCACGCGCGTCACGTCCGGACGCTGGCGCTGCTGCTCGGCCAGGATCGCGGCGGAGCGGTCGCGGCTGCCGTCGTTGACGAACACCACTTCGTAAGTCACGCCCAGCTTGTCGAGTGCCGGGTACAGGCGAGCGAAGAGCGCGGCGAGTCCGGCCTCTTCGTTATAGACCGGGATGACGACGGAGAGTTGGGGAGAAGTCATTTTTGATGTTCAGCGCAAATGGCATTGACGGCTTCGCAAACGCGCGCGACGTCGGCATTCGTCATGGCGGGGAATAGGGGAAGCGTGAGAATCGCGCGGCCCAACCGTTCCGTGTGCGGGAACTGACCTTCCCGGAAGCCGAGCGCGCGATACATTGTAAACAGGTGAATCGCCGGGTAATGCACACCGCTGCCAATGTTGCGGGCCTTCAGCCTTTCCATGAAGCCGGCGCGATCGATCGTCAGGCGCTCGAGCGGCAGCTCGACCTGAAACATGTGCCAGTTCGAGTTCGTGAAGTCGGCGCGCGGCAGACCGAGCCCCAGCGCGACGGCAGGGCCGCCGGCGAACGTATCGAAATACAGGCGCGCGAGTTCGGTGCGGCGCGCGTTGAATTCGGCCAGGTGCGGCATCTGCCCGAGGCCAACGCGTGCGGCCACGTCGGTCAGGTTGTACTTGCCGCCGAGCACATCCACGTCCATGCCGTCAAAGCCGGTGCGAGTGACGCCCTGCAGCCGGTACTTCTCCGCCAGACGTGCCTCGTCCTCGTTGTTGAGCACGAGCGCACCGCCTTCGATGGACGTGAGGTTCTTGTTGGCGTGAAAGCTGAACGACACGAGGTCGCCGAACGACCCGATGCGCTTGCCGCCCCAGCTCGAGCCCATGGCCTGCGCCGCGTCTTCGATCACGCGCAGCCGATGGCGGCGGGCGATGTCGTAGAGGCGGTCCATGTCGAGCGGCAGCCCGGCGAGATAGACCGGGATGATCGCGCGCGTCTTGGGCGTGATCGCCTTCTCGAGCAGGTCGAGGTCGAGGTTGCGCGTGGCCGGATCGACGTCGACGAACACGGGCGTGGCGCCCACTTCGAGGATCACGTTGGCGGTGGCCACCCACGACAGCGGGGTGGTGATGACTTCGTCGCCCGCCTGCACGCCGGCCAGGCGCAGGCCGATTTCCAGCGTGGCGGTACCCGAATTGAAGGCGCGCACCGGACGCCCGCCGAAGTATTCCGACAGGGCTTTCTCGAAGGCCTGCACTTGCGGCCCGGAAGTGATCCAGCCCGAGCGCAGCACGTCGACCACGCCGGCGATCGTCGCGTCGTCGATGCTCGGCCGCGTGAACGGCAGGAACGGTTGAGTCGGTTGGGAGGTTGCCGAGTCGCTCATGATGTTGGTCGAAGCCTCAGGTAAGCGTTACGAACGCGCCGGCGCGAGTCGCCGCGCGTTCTTCGATTCGGTCGCATCGGGCGCGAAGGCCCCGACGCGGGTTAGCTGCGCGCAAGAATATAGACGCCGACAAGGATGATGCCGATGGCCACGACCCGCTGCATCGACAGTGTTTCGCCGAACAGGTACCACGCGGCAATCGCGTTCACGACGTAGCCCAGCGAGAGCATCGGATAGGCAATGGAGACCTCGACGCGCGAGAGCGCGAGGATCCAGACGACCACGCTGATGGCATAGCAGACCAGTCCGCCCATGATCGGCAACTGCGTAGCAAGCTTGATGCCAATGGGCACGATGTTGGCGCGCGTGAATTCCAGTGCGCCGATGGAGCCTGCGCCAGCCTTGAGCAACAACTGCGCGCAGGCGTTGAGCAGCACGCCCGTGAGAATAAGTGAAAACGTAGCGAGATTCATGGAACGTTTGTGAACGTTTGTGAATAATTATGGACGCCGTCAATTGGCTGGCGATTAGCGATGGACGTCACTTGGCCGGGGGGCGGACCGATGCGGCGGTCGGCACCTTGCCGAAACCGCAGGCAGCGGCGCTCGCCGTGATACGCCTGCGGCGCGCCGGCATGCCGCCATCCGCAACGGCACGATCGAGCCGCCCGGCCCGATCGTCTGGCATGCTGCGCCGCGTTCCCCGTGCGTGCGCGCCGCGCCACCCATCTTGCATCCCTGCCATCTGCCTGTCTGTCTTCGCGTGGCTCTGTCCGTGCGCCGCGGGTCGCCGCTCGACCCTCGAGATACTGGCGATTGAAACGAACCGACGAACGATAAAAGCGCTATTTTACGTTGTCTTCGGGCGATGGTTTCGAGATCACGACGCGTCGGGCGTCGCGCGCAATGATTTGCATTGGCAAATGTTGGGCCTCGAGCTTGGCAAACGTGTCCGGATCGACCAGCGCCAGCGCTTTCGGATCGGCCCGCCAGCGCGCGTAGAACGCGTCGAGCGTCGGCAGCCACTTTTGCGGTTCCTGCTTCACGCCGAACTCGAGTTCGTCCGGATGCTGCACCATGATCATCGTGTGCCCGAGGTAGTAGGGCATGGTGTGATCGAGCACGTTTACCGAATAGAACGGAACGTCCGGCCCGAGGTGCTGCATTTGCGCCTTGACGGCCGGCACCAGCAGCACACCGCTGCTCTGGCGCCCGAACACCTCGTGTCCCAGTCCGCCGATGGTCGTGAGCAGCAGCATCGCGCCGGCGAACGTGAGGAGCGCCCGGCGTGCGCTGTGCCGCGCCATGCGCCATGCCGCCAGCGTGCCGGCCAGGCCCACGCCCAGCGCCACGTACAGCCAGATCTGGAACGCCTTGTACAACTCGTTCGGATTGCGCACGCTGCCGGCGCGCCCCACGAAGATGGCCACCATGACCAGTGCGGCGATCAGGAAGATCGCGTAACCGGCCAGATGCAGGCGAACCGTGTCGCGACGCAACTGGGCCAGATACAGGCCGAAAAGCAGCGCCATGGCCGGCGCGACCGGCAACAGGTACGAGATGAGCTTCGAGTGCGAGGCGCTGAAGAACAGGAAGATGAAGACGGACCACACCCACAGCACGAGCGCCGGCGCGAAGCCGTTGGGCTGCCGCGGCATGCGCAGCGTGGCGCGAACGGTGCCCGGCAGGACCGAGAGCCACGGCAGAAAGCCCGCCACAAAAACGGGCACGAAGTACCAGGGCGCACCGTCGCGGTTGTGGCCCTCCATCGCGAAACGCCGGAAGTGTTCGTTGATGAAGAAGAAGTCGAAGAACTCGGGATTGCGCGCCTGGACCAGCACGAACCAGGGCGCGGCGATCGCCAGGAAGACGATCAGCCCGCTGCCCAGATAGAGCCGGCGCCACAGCGCCCAGTCGCGTGCGATCAGCGTATAGAGCACGAGCACGGCGCCGGGCAGTACGACGCCCACGAGCCCCTTGCTCAGCACGGCGAGCGCCATGGCCGCCCAGCACAGCCACATCCAGCCGCGCACGGCGCGGCGTGCAAGCCCGGGACGCTGCGCGAGCAGCAGCGCGCACAGCGACAATCCCATGAAGAAGGACAGCCCCATGTCGAGCACGTTGAAGTGCCCCAGCAGCGACCACAGCGGGGCACTCGCGAGTGCGGCGGCGGCGAAGAGCCCGACGCGGGCGTTGAAGACGCGCCGGCCGGTGAAGCCGACCATCAGTACGCCGGCAAAGCCGGTGAGCGCGGTCCACAGACGCGCCTGCCATTCGCCCAGCCCGAACACGGCGAACGTGAGCGCGTTCATCCAGGTCTGCAGCGGTGGCTTCTCGAAGTACTTGTAGCCGTTGTAGCGCGGTGTGATCCAGTCGCCGGTGACCCACATCTCGCGCGCCATCTCGGCGTAGCGGCCCTCGTCGCTGGCAATGAGGTGACGATAGTCGAGCACGCCGAACCACACGAGCGCGAACGCCGCGAGCAGCAGCCAGAACGCGCTCGGCGAGAGCGGATACGACACCGGCGCGGGGCCGGGAGTGGACAAGGCGAGAGGGGCGCCTGGCGCGTGAGGGGCGGACGAATCGGCGCCCGTCAGCGCGGCAGCGAGCGGGCGGCGGCTCACGCAGGCGTCTCGCTTTCGATGAGCAGGGCGAGAACGACGCGGCGGCCTTCGCTCATCAGGATGTTGTAGGTGCGGCAGGCGGCTTGCGTGTCCATCGAGTCGACGCCGATGCGCTCGCTGGTGAGCGACGTGGTCAGGCGCGGATGCGCGAAGCGCAGGCGCCCCCCGCTGCCGAAGATGACAACTTCCGGATCGAGGCGGCGCAAGCTCTCGAAGTGCGCCGGCTCGAGCGCATCGAAACTCGACACCGGCCAAGGCTGGATCTCGCCCTCGGGTGCGATGACCACGCTCTGCTCGTGACGGACCTTGTTGACCTCGACATAGCCCGGCCCGTAGCCGGTCACCGTGTTCAATGCTTGCGACGGGTCTTGATGCAGTTTCACTTTCGGAGATTCCCTACCCAGTGGTTGGCCAATGGTGTCCCAATGGCGACGGAGCGTCGGCAGGTTGCGCGGCGGCCGGGCATCTTGCCTCGCATGGCGCAAACCGTCAATGATGCATTGCCGAACTCTGTCATAATTGGCTAAATTATAGCTTTTTGCCGTACGCAGCACGGCAAAACCGTTGCAGTGCGGCATCTGCCACGCCAGACGCGGGGAAATCCGGTGGACCGTGCGCTTTCAGCGCGCCGGCCGCCGGCGCTTTTCGCGTGGCGGGGCGTCCCGCCTGGCCCTGCGCCGCCCGCCAAGACCACAACCGCCGTGAAACCGATCCTCAAATCGCAGAAATTGCAGAATGTCTGCTACGACATTCGTGGGCCCGTGCTCGAACATGCCAAGCGCATGGAAGAAGAAGGCCATCGCATCATCAAGCTGAACATCGGCAATCTGGCGCCGTTCGGCTTCGAGCCGCCCGACGAGATCGTGCAGGACATGATCCGCAATCTGCCGAATTCGGCGGGCTATTCGGACTCGCGGGGGGTGTTCGCGGCGCGCAAGGCGATCATGCATTACTGCCAGCAAAAGCGCATCAACGACGTGCAGCTCGACGACATCTACCTCGGCAACGGGGCGTCCGAGCTCATCGTGATGGCCATGCAGGCGCTGCTCAACGACGGCGACGAAGTGCTCGTGCCCGCGCCTGACTATCCGCTCTGGACGGCGGCCGTGAGCCTCTCGGGCGGCACACCCGTGCACTACGTCTGCGACGAGCAGGCCGACTGGCAGCCCGATCTGGCCGACATCCGCAAGAAGATCACGCCCAACACGCGCGCGATCGTCATCATCAACCCGAACAATCCGACCGGCGCGCTGTACTCGGACGAGCTGCTCAAGGAGATCGTGGCGCTGGCCCGCGAGCACCGGCTGATCATCTACGCCGACGAGATCTACGACAAGATCGTCTACGACGGCGCGGAGCACACCTCGATCGGCGCCCTGTCCGACGACGTGCTCACCATTACGTTCAACGGCCTGTCCAAGAGCTATCGGGCATGCGGCTATCGCGCGGGCTGGATGGTCGTGTCGGGCGACAAGCGCCCGGCGCGCGACTACATCGAGGGGCTGAACATCCTCGCCTCGATGCGTCTGTGCCCGAACGTGCCCGGCCAGTACGCCGTGCAAACGGCGCTAGGCGGCTACCAGAGCATCAAGGATCTGATCGTGCCGGGCGGGCGTCTGTACGAGCAGCGTGAGATCGCGCATCGCATGCTCACCGACATTCCCGGCGTGACGTGCGTGAAGCCCAAGGCGGCGCTGTACCTGTTTCCGCGTCTCGATCCGGCGGTGTACCCCATTGCCAACGATCAGGACTTCATTCTCCAGTTGCTGCTCGAAGAGAAGGTCCTGCTGGTGCAGGGCAGCGGCTTCAACTGGATGCACCCGGACCATTTCCGCGTGGTGTTCCTGCCTCACGAGGGCGACCTGGAAGATGCCATCAGCCGCATTGCCCGCTTCCTTGACGGATATCGCCGTCGCCACGGCAAGTGATGCGCGCCAACCGATTTCGACTTTTGAGTAAAACCGCATGAAACCGATCAAATTGGGCCTGCTCGGCCTTGGCACGGTAGGCTTCGGGGCCTTCCAGGTACTGGCTCGCAACCAGGAGGAAATTCAACGACGTGCCGGCCGGGGTATCGAGATTACGAAGGTGGCGGTGCGTAATGTCGAGCGCGCCCGCGGGCTCGTCGGCGGCGCGGCCGTCGTGACCGGCGATCCGTTCGAGGTGGTGACCGATCCGGACATCGAGGTCGTCGTCGAGACGATCGGCGGCTACGACCTCACCCGGGAACTGGTGCTCAAGGCGATCGAGAACGGCAAGCACGTGGTCACCGCGAACAAGGCGCTGCTCGCCGTGTACGGCAACGAAATCTTCGCCGCGGCGCGCAAGGCCAACGTGATGGTGGCCTTCGAGGCCGCCGTGGCAGGCGGCATTCCGATCATCAAGGCGCTGCGCGAAGGCCTCACGGCCAACCGCATCCAGTGGATCGCGGGCATCATCAACGGCACGACGAACTTCATCCTCTCGGAGATGCGCGACAAGGGCATCGACTTCGACGTCGCGCTCGCCGACGCGCAGCGCCTGGGCTACGCCGAAGCCGATCCCACCTTCGACATCGAGGGGGTGGACGCCGCCCACAAGCTCACGCTCATGAGCGCCATCGCGTTCGGTGTGCCCGTGCAGTTCGACCGCGCCTACGTCGAGGGCATCACCAAGCTGGCCGCGCTCGACATCAAATACGCGGAAGAACTCGGCTATCGCATCAAGCTGCTCGGCATCACGCGTCGCACCGACGCGGGGATCGAACTGCGCGTGCATCCGACGCTGATCCCGGCCAAGCGCCTGATCGCCAACGTCGAAGGCGCCATGAACGCCGTGCTGGTGCAGGGCGACGCCGTGGGCGCCACGCTGTACTATGGCAAGGGCGCCGGCGCCGAGCCGACCGCCTCGGCCGTCGTGGCCGACATCGTGGACGTGACACGCTTGCAGACCGCCGATCCGGAGCATCGCGTGCCTCATCTGGCGTTCCAGCACGACGCGCTGTCCGACGCGCCGGTGCTGCCCATCGACGAAGTCACCACGAGCTACTACCTGCGTCTGCGCGTGGTCGACCGCGCCGGCGTGATGGCCGAGCTCACGCGCATTCTGGCCGATCTCGACATCTCCATCGACGCGCTGCTGCAGAAAGAATCGCGCGAAGGCGAGCACCAGACCGACATCATCATCCTGACGCACCAGACGCAGGAGAAGCACATCAACGCGGCCATCGCCAGGATCGAAGCGATGAGCACCGTGCTCTCGAAGGTGACGCGCATCCGCATGGAGTCGCTGAGCTGAGCGGCGAGCCACACGAAGCGATACGACAGGACACGATTGCCATGAAATACATCTCCACGCGCGGCGCAGGCCTTACTTCGGGCGAACCGCAGTCGTTCTCCAGCATTCTGCTCGGCGGGCTGGCGCCGGACGGCGGCCTGTACCTGCCGACCGAATATCCGCAGGTGAGCGCAGACGAACTGCGCGCCTGGCGCCAGTTGTCATATGCCGAACTGGCCGCCCGGGTGCTGGCCAAGTTCGCCGACGACATTCCGGCCGAGATCCTCGCAGAGCTCACGCGGCGCACCTACACCGCCGAGGTGTATCGCAACGTGCGCCCGGGTGAGGACGCCAGCGAGATCACGCCGCTGCTGCCGCTGGGCGTCGAGCAGGGCGCGCCGCTCTCGCTGCTGGCGCTCTCGAACGGTCCCACGCTCGCATTCAAGGACATGGCGATGCAGTTGCTCGGCAACCTGTTCGAGTATGCGCTGGCCCAGCACGGCGACGCGCTGAACATTCTCGGTGCGACCTCGGGCGACACCGGCAGCGCGGCCGAATACGCCATGCGCGGCAAGGCGGGCATCCGGGTGTTCATGCTCTCGCCCGCGGGCAAGATGAGCGCCTTTCAGACCGCGCAGATGTACAGCCTGCAGGATCCGAACATCTTCAACCTCGCGCTCGAGGGTGTGTTCGACGACTGCCAGGACATCGTCAAGGCCGTCTCCAACGATCACGCGTTCAAGGCGCGCCACAAGATCGGCACGGTCAACTCGATCAACTGGGCGCGCGTCGTTGCCCAGGTCGTCTATTACTTCAAGGGCTACTTCGCGGCCACCGGCGGCAAGCCGGGCCAGGACGGCGAAGTGTCGTTCACGGTGCCGTCGGGCAACTTCGGCAACGTCTGCGCGGGCCACATCGCGCGCATGATGGGGCTGCCGATCCGCAAGCTGGTCGTGGCGACCAACGAGAACGACGTGCTCGACGAGTTCTTCCGCACCGGCCGCTACCGTGTGCGCAAGTCGACCGAAACGTTTCACACCAGCAGCCCGAGCATGGACATCTCGAAGGCATCGAACTTCGAGCGCTTCCTGTTCGATCTGCTCGGCCGCGACGCGACGGCCACCGCCGCGCTGCTCTCCAGGGTCGAGCGCGAGGGCGGTTTCGATCTGTCGGGCACGGACGCCTTTGCGCGCGTGGCGCAGTTCGGCTTCGTCTCGGGCCGCAGCACGCACGACGATCGCCTGGCCACGATCCGGGACGTGGCGGGGCGCTACGACGTGGTGATCGACACGCACACGGCCGACGGCGTGAAGGTAGCCCGCGAGGCGCTGGAGCCGGGCGTGCCGATGGTGGTGCTCGAAACGGCGCAGCCGGCCAAGTTCGCGCAGACCATCCGCGAAGCATTGGACCGTGAGCCGCCGCGCCCGGCCGGCTTCGAGCAGCTCGAATCGTTGCCGCAGCGCTTCGAGACCGTGCCGAACGACGCGGCGCGCGTGAAGGCGTACATCGCCGAGCACACCGGCCTGTAAGGCGGTCGCTGCCTGGCCTTTCCAAGACTTTCGGGCCCATTCGTCATGTTGAGTACCCAAGAAGCCCTCGACGCCGTGCTGGCGGCAGCTCGTCCGCTCGCCCGCACGCAGAGCGTCGACACACTGGCCGCCAACGGCCGTGTGCTGGCGCGTGACGTCGTCGCCACGCTCGACGTCCCGCCAATGGATACGAGCGCGATGGACGGCTATGCCGTGCGCGTCTCCGACCTGCGGGGCGAGCGAGTCGTGCTGCCGGTCTCGCAGCGCATTCCCGCCGGACATGCGCCCGAACCGCTCGCTGTCGGCACGGCGGCGCGGATCTTCACCGGTGCGCCGGTGCCGCCGGGCGCCGATGCGATCGTGATGCAGGAGCAGTGCGAAGCGCTCGAGGACGGCTCGGTCGCGATTCGCCATACGCCGCAGGCTGGCGAGTTCATCAATCGCCAGGGCGCCGACATCCGGCGCGACGGTGTGGTGCTCGCGGCCGGTACGCGCCTGCGTGCGCCGGCGCTGGGACTGGCCGCTTCGGTGGGCGTCGCGCGGCTGGAGGTGGCGCAGCGTCTGCGCGTGGCCGTGTTCTTTACCGGCGACGAACTGACGATGCCCGGCGAGCCACTGCGCGCCGGGAGCATCTACAACTCGAACCGCTTCGTGTTGCGCAGCCTGCTGGAGAATCTCGGCTGCGAGATGACCGACTACGGCATCGTGCCGGACAATCTGGCGGCTACGCGGGCCATCCTGCGCGACGCGGCCCGCACCAACGACCTGATCATCACGTCGGGCGGCGTGTCGGTCGGCGAGGAGGACCACGTAAAGCCGGCCGTCGAGGCCGAGGGGCGCCTCAGCCTGTGGCAGATCGCGCTCAAGCCGGGCAAGCCGCTCGCCTATGGCGAGGTGAATCGTCCGAACGGCGCGGGTGGCACGGATGGGGTGGGCGTCGGCGAGACGGCCCATTTCATTGGCCTGCCGGGCAATCCGGTGTCGAGCTTCGTGACGTTCCTGCTGTTCGTGCGGCCGTTCATCCTGCGCCTGCAAGGCGTGGCGGACGTGAGGCCGCGCCGTATCGCGATGCGCGCGGATTTCACGCAGACCAAGGCGGATCGCCGCAACGAGTTCTTGCGGGCGCGCATCAACGCGCAGGGCGGGCTGGACGCGTTCCCGAACCAGAGCTCGGCGGTGCTGACCTCGACCGTATGGGGCGATGGTCTGATCGACAATCCGCCCGGACATCGCATCGAAGCCGGGCAAACGGTGGCCTTCCTGCCGTTCTCCGACCTTCTATATTGAGAGACAGGTGCGTCGCTCGTGCGGCGCGCCGGCCAGACTATGCAGATCGAACTTCGTTTTTTCGCGAGCGTGCGCGAGGCGCTCAATGTCGCCGAAGAGCGCGTCGAGGTGCCGGCAGACGTTGCCACCGTGGGAGATGTGCGCCAGTGGCTGTGCCGCCGGGGTCCGGTGTGGGCCGAGACGCTGGGCGAGCAGCGTGCGCTGCGCATGGCGCTCGATCACACGATGGTACCCGCCGCCACGCGCCTGCGCGAAGGGTGCGAAGTCGCTTTCTTTCCGCCGGTGACGGGCGGCTGAGCGAGCGCCATCCATCCGGCACAGGAGACGCCGACCATCATGCCGATTCGAGTACAGACCGAAGACTTCGACCTGTCGGACGAGATCCGGCGGTTGCGCGCGGGCGACCTGCGCGTGGGCGCCATTGCGAGCTTCGTCGGGACGGTGCGCGAGCTCAACGACGGCAAGGATGTCTCGCGCATGACCCTGGAGCACTATCCGGGCATGACGCACAAGGCGCTGGAGGCGATCGTGGCGCAGGCGCGCGAGCGCTGGCGCCTGTTCGACGCGCTGGTGATTCACCGCTACGGCGATCTGGGGCCGGGCGACCAGATCGTGCTCGTGGCCGTCACGTCGGCCCATCGCGGCGACGCGTTCGCGGCGTGCGAATTCATCATGGACTATCTGAAGACGGAAGCGCCGTTCTGGAAGAAGGAGTCCACGCCGCAAGGCGAGCGCTGGGTCGACGCCCGCGACACCGATACGGCCGCCCGCGAGCGCTGGGCAAGCGGTGGGAAGTCGCTCGACCGTTGAATTTCATGTAATTTCCCATTACGTCGGCGATTGTCTCTCATCTCCGCCGATTTTTCTTTGTCGATCCCGACGACCGCATGGCCGCCGCTTACGCTTCGCGTCGCGCCTTGGCCTGCTTCACGCTTTCGAGCAGGGCGCGTTGCGCGGCCGGCAGGGTGTATTGCCATCCAAACAGGTTGAGTTGCAGGCTCTCCGCAATGCGAATTGCCGGTTCGGCGAACGCGAACGCGGCCTGCGGCTCGAACAGCTTGTCCAGCGTGTCGAAGAACAGCGAAAGCCAGCGGCTGAAGTGCTCGCCGCTCAAATGCCCGAACGGCTGGTGCGCCTGCGTCACGTTGCCGCGATAGCGTTTGGCGCCGAGCACGATGCTCGACCAGAACGCCACCATCTTGTCCAGGTGCAGATCCCAGCGGCCTTCCAGCGCCTCGCGAAAGACGGGGCCGAGCATGTCGTCGTCGCGAATGCGTCCGTAGAACGTGTGCACGAGCACGCGCACGGCATCCTCGTCGATGTCGGCCAAGCGGGTTTCGGCAAGCGCGGTGCCCTTGGCAGGTCCGGAAGGTCTGGCAGGTCTGGCCAACGCGTCGGGCGACGCGCCAACGTCGGCGGCGGTGGCGGTGCAGCGCGGCTGCGCGTGACTTTCGGCGCCGGTCTCAGCGGCGGCGCCCCCGGGTCTGGCGGCGGAATGACTCATGGTGCGGCATGCTCAAAATCGCTATTATGAGCCTCAAACCCGGGCGTGTCCTGCGGTTGCCCGCCCTCCCGAAGTCCCTGCCGCAAGCCCCGCGCCGGTCCGCGACCGGCCTGCGCGAAATGTCCGGCGCCGCGCCGTAATGCCCCTTGAAACCGAAGGGAATTGTCCGCACATCCGATCCAGCAAGATTTCTTACCGGAGCACCAGATGCGACAAGACAAATTCACCACGCAGTTCCTGGAAGCGCTGGCTGATGCCCAAAGCATGGCAGTCGGTCGCGACCAGCAATATATCGAGCCGCTGCACCTTCTCGCCGCGCTGATCGCACAGCCCGAAGGCGCCGCGCGCTCGCTGCTGCAGCGCGCCGGCGTGCAGGTCCAGCCGCTCGCCCATGACGTCGAGGCGGCCATCGCCAAGCTGCCGCAGGTGCAGGGCACCGACGGCAACGTGCAGGTCGGGCGCGAGCTTGCCGGCCTGCTCAACCAGGCCGACAAGGAAGCGCAAAAGCACGGCGACAGCTATATCGCCAGCGAAATGTTCCTGCTCGCGCTCGCCGACGACAAGGGCGAGACGGGCAAGCTTGCCCGCGCCCGGGGGCTCACGCGCAAGTCGCTCGAAGCCGCCATCGAGGGCGTGCGTGGCGGCCAGTCCGTCAACAGCCAGGACGCCGAGAGCCAGCGCGAGGCCCTCAAGAAGTACACCCTCGATCTGACCGAGCGCGCCGCGCAGGGCAAGCTCGACCCGGTGATCGGGCGCGACGACGAAATCCGTCGCACGATCCAGATCCTGCAGCGCCGCACGAAGAACAATCCGGTGCTCATCGGCGAGCCGGGCGTGGGCAAGACCGCCATCGTGGAAGGTCTTGCGCAGCGTATCGTCAACGGTGAAGTGCCGGAGTCGCTCAAGAACAAGCGTGTGCTGGCGCTCGACATGGCCGGGTTGCTCGCGGGCGCGAAGTTCCGCGGCGAATTCGAAGAGCGTCTGAAGGGCGTGCTCAACGACATCGCCAAGGACGAAGGCCGCACGATCCTGTTCATCGACGAAATCCACACGATGGTCGGCGCCGGCAAGGCCGAAGGCGCCATGGACGCGGGCAACATGCTCAAGCCGGCGCTCGCTCGCGGCGAGCTGCACTGCATTGGCGCGACCACACTCGACGAGTACCGCAAGTACATCGAAAAGGACGCCGCGCTCGAGCGCCGCTTCCAGAAGGTACTCGTGGACGAACCGAGCGTGGAGGCGACCATCGCCATCCTGCGCGGGCTGCAGGAAAAGTACGAACTGCACCATGGCGTGGAGATCACCGACCCGGCTATCGTGGCGGCAGCCGAACTCAGCCATCGCTACATCACCGACCGGTTCCTGCCGGACAAGGCCATCGACCTGATCGATGAAGCCGCGTCGAAGATCAAGATGGAGATCGACTCGAAGCCCGAGGTGATGGACAAGCTCGATCGTCGTCTGATCCAGCTCAAGATCGAGCGCGAGGCCGTCAAGAAGGAAACCGACGAAGCCTCGCAGAAGCGTCTGGCGTTGATCGAGGAAGAGATTTCGCGTCTGGAGCGCGAGTACGCCGATCTGGAAGAAGTGTGGACGGCCGAGAAGGCCGCCGTGCAGGGCAGCGCGCAAGTCAAGGAAGAGATCGATCGCGTGCGCGCCGAGATCGCGAAGCTGCAGCGCGAAGGCAAGCTCGACAAGGTGGCGGAACTGCAATACGGCAAGCTGCCGCAGCTCGAAGCGCAGTTGAAGGACGCCGATGCGGCCGAGGCGGCCGGGCAGCAGGCGCATCCGCGTCTGCTGCGCACGCAGGTGGGCACCGAGGAGATCGCGGAAGTGGTCTCGCGGGCCACCGGCATTCCGGTCTCGAAGATGATGCAGGGCGAGCGAGAGAAGCTGCTCAACATGGAAGCGAAGCTGCACGAACGTGTGGTGGGACAGGACGAGGCGATCAACGCCGTGGCGGACGCGATCCGTCGCTCGCGCGCCGGTCTGGCCGACCCGAATCGTCCATACGGCTCGTTCCTCTTCCTGGGCCCGACCGGCGTGGGCAAAACCGAGCTGTGCAAGGCGCTCGCCATGTTCCTGTTCGATTCGGAAGAGCATCTCGTTCGCATCGACATGAGCGAGTTCATGGAAAAGCACAGCGTGGCGCGTCTCATCGGTGCGCCCCCGGGCTATGTCGGCTACGAGGAAGGCGGTTATCTCACCGAAGCCGTGCGTCGCAAGCCGTACAGCGTGATCCTGCTCGACGAGATCGAGAAGGCGCACCCGGACGTGTTCAACGTGCTGCTGCAAGTGCTCGACGACGGTCGCATGACCGACGGCCAGGGCCGCACGGTCGACTTCAAGAACACGGTGATCGTGATGACGTCGAACCTCGGCTCCTCGATGATCCAGTCGATGGTCGGCGAGCCGCAGGACCGCATCAAGGACGCCGTGTGGACGGAGATCAAGGACCACTTCCGTCCGGAGTTCCTGAACCGCATCGACGAAGTCGTGGTGTTCCACGGGCTCGATCAGAAGCACATCGAGTCCATCGCCTCGATTCAGATCGAGATCCTGCGTCAGCGTCTGGCGAAGCTCGACATGACGCTCGAGGTCAGCAAAGCGGCGCTCATGCACGTGGCCCGCGAGGGCTTCGACCCGGTGTTCGGGGCGCGTCCGCTCAAGCGCGCCATCCAGCAGGAGATCGAGAATCCGGTCGCCAAGCTGGTGCTGGCGGGCAAGTTCGGACCGAAGGACACGATTCCGGTCGACTGGCGCAACGGCCGCTTCACCTTCGAAGGCGAGACGGCCGCGCAGGTCGCGAAGGACACGAGTACCGAAGCGGCGTCCCAGTAAGTCACGCCGGCCGGATGGCGTCGGGCCCGCGCCTGATGCCGACGGCGGCGCGGGGCGATCCTTGCGAAACAAACTGAAACAGACGACCCCGCGTTCCTCACGGAGCGCGGGGTTATTTTTTTCCGCGCCCAGCGAGCGGCGGCAAGGAAAGTCCCGTCGGCCGTGCCTCCATGCCTTCATGTCCTCATGTCCTCATGTCCTCACGCGCGGGCGGGGGGCCGCCCGGCATCGGCGTGTCACAATCGTCGGCGAGAATGCCGGGCGTGGCCGGCCCAGGCCGCGGGCACGCAAACCACTGTGCGCCGCGCACCGTTGGCGACGTCTGCCGACCGTTCGCGCCGCACGGCGCGGCTTTCGTCGCAACGCGCGTGCCGGGCCGGCGCGTCGGCCCTATCGTCCCGTCATCGAATCGATCGACGAGAGGACAGGATGACGACGATAGTGGCATTGCATGTCAGCGCCGCCGTGGCGGCGGTTTTGCTTGGCATCGGGATTTGGACATTGCGGCGCGGCACGCCGCGCCACCGCTGGCTGGGGCGTGTCTGGGCGCTCGCGATGGTGGCGACGGCGGTTTCCAGCTTCGGTATTCGCGAGTTGCGACACGGTGAGCTGTCATGGCTACACTTGCTCTCGGCGTGGGTGCTGATCAGCCTGACGATGGCGATCGCCGCCGTCCGGCGCGGCAACGTGGCGCTGCATCGGCGCGGTATGCTGGGCCTCTACGCCGGCCTCGTCATTGCCGGAGTGGCCGCGCTCGCGGTGCCGGGGCGCACGCTGAGTCTGTCGCGCGCCGGCGCGCCGCGCATGCTCGTCGCCGCGGAGGGACCGGCAACGATACTCCCGGCAGCGGATGGCGGCGCACGGCAGGCGACGATGCTGACGAGGCAATACAAGGGAGCTCGCGGGGCAGGCGGGCAGGGGGAGCAACAATGACAATGACGACGAGACGACCGCAATCCGTGCCCTCGGCCGCGCTGCCCGAGCGCTCGCCGCCGCGCGGGCCCTGGCTGTCGTTTGCCCGCGAACTGGTCGGCGTCCTGCTCTTGAACACGATCATTGCCGTGGTCCTTCGGCTTATCGGCTTTGGCGGCACGGTCTGGCAGAACTTCGTGTTCAGCCAGTGCATCGGCATTTCGATCGCGGTGTTGATCGACGGCGGCCGCCGCGTGCTGTGGCGCCGCGGCGCGCCGCCGATGGCGCCATTCCTGCTGCTCGTGGCGCTCGGGTGTGTGGCGGGGCTTGCCGCAGGGATCGCGTTGGGCACGTCGCTGCTCGGCGTGCCGATGGCGATATGGCGCCCCGTCAACGGTCACACGGTGCCGATCGTGCTGCTGATCGCGCTGCTCGGCACCGCGATTGGCACGTACAACGGCTGGTCGCGCGCCCGGCTCGCACAATTGCGCGAAGCCGCCGCGCAGCAGGCGCTGCGCGAGGCAGCCGCCGAACGGCAGCTCGTGCGGGCGCGACTGCAGACGCTGCAGGCGCAGCTCGAACCGCATTTCCTCTTCAACGTGCTCGCCAATCTCGATTCGCTGATTGCGACCGATCCGCCGCGCGCTCGCGAACTGCTCGGTCATCTGAACCGGTTCGTGCGCGCGTCGCTTGCCGCAACGCGCGCAGAATCCGTCACGCTCGCCGACGAATTCGCACTGATCGACGCGCTGCTCGCGATTGACCGCATTCGCTTTGGCGAGCGATTGCGATACCGCATCGATTTGCCCGACGATTGCCGTGCGCTGCGCATGCCGCCCATGCTCGTCCAGCCGCTCGTGGAGAACGCCGTCAAGCACGGCGTCGAACCGCTCACCGAGGGCGCCACGGTGTCCGTGAGCGCGCAGCGAGAGCCCGCGGCCGACGGTGGCGAATGCATTGTGCTTCGCGTGGCCGACGACGGCGCCGGATTTCGCACGGCGGGCCCAGGCGGCGCGCCGCCCGCCCGGACTGCCGCGCGCGAATCGGCACGCGCGGGCGGCGTCGGTCTGGCGAATATTCGAGAGCGCCTGCGCGTGCTCTACGGCGACGCCGCCCGTCTTTCGCTCGCCGAAGGCGTGCCGCGCGGCGCCGTTGCAACGTTGCGCCTGCCCGTGGGGTCGCCCGGGTCGCCAACGGCTCAGGTTTTCCGTCCCAGCGAGTGCCGTGCATGACATCCCCCGTCGCCCTGATTGCCGAAGACGAACCGTTGCTTGCCGAGGCGTTGCGCACGCGGCTCGCACAGGCGTGGCCGGAACTGCGAGTGCTGCCCGTGGCGCCGGACGGTGTGGCGGCGATCGCCGCCATCGCGCAATCGCAGCCGGACGTGGTCTTTCTCGACATTGCGATGCCCGGCGCGTCGGGCATCGAGGTCGCGCGCGCATGTGCGCGCCTCACACATGCGCCGCAGATCGTCTTCGTGACGGCGTTCGACCGCTTCGCGCTCGACGCCTTCGAAGCCGCCGCCGTGGACTATCTGCTCAAACCGGTCGAGCCCGAGCGGCTCGCGCGTACCGTCGCGCGCGTGCGCGCGCGCCTCGCGTCGCCGTCGAACGGGACGCTCTCGCACTTGCTGGAGACGCTGAGGGCGCACCTGGAGCAAGGCGTCGCAGCCCAGGCGATTGCGGCGAATCCGGCGATGGCGGCGATCACGGTGATCACGGCGGATGAGGGAGGGGATCGGGGTGAGCGGGATGAGCAGGGTGAGCAGAAGGAGGGCGGGGCGCCGAGGGACGCGACAGCGGCGGCATCACCGCGCGAGTACCTGCGTTTCGTGCGGGCGTCGGTCGGCGACGAAATTCGCATCGTGCCAGTCGAGGAGGTGTGCTTCTTCGAGGCCGCGGACAAGTATGTGATGGTCGCGACCGCCGACGGCGACCTGCTCATTCGCACCAGTCTGCGCGAACTGTTGCCGCAACTCGATCCGTCGCGTTTCTGGCAGGTGCATCGCAGCACGGTCGTGAATGTGGCGGAAGTCGTCAGCGCGCAACACACGCCGCTCGGCCGCCTCACGCTCAAACTCAGGCGCCGCAAGGACCGGGTGGCGGTCAGCCGCCAGTATGCTCACCTGTTCCGACAGATGTAGCGTCGGGGGCGGTGGCGAAGAACTCGCTGGGCGTGCGTCCGAACGTGCGCTTGAACATCGCCGAGAACGCGCTCTGGCTCCGGTAGCCGAGTTCCCGCGCGATGCGCGCGAGCGGATAGCCCTTCGACGCGAGCGGAATCGCCTGCGCGAGCACGACCTGCTGCCGCCACTGCACGAAGCTCATGTTCAGTTCCTGCCGGAACAGCCGCCCGATCGTGCGCGGGCTCGCACCCGCGTAACGGGCCCACTGGTCGAGCGTCCAGGCGCGCGCCGGATCGGCCAGCATTGCGTTGCACAGCGTCAGCAGACGCTTGTCGCGCGGCAGCGGCACTTCCAGCGGCAGGGGGGAGGCGCGTCGCAATTCGTCGAGAATCAGCTTGCCCAGCAATTGCTCGCGCGGGGCGTCGAGGTCGGCCTCCGGTACGTCGATGGCGGCGATCAACTCGCGCAGCAGCGGCGAGACTTCCACCACGCGGCAGTGATCGAGTCCGGCAGGAATGACCGCCGGATGTACGTACAGCGTGCGCAGGTAGGACGGCTCGTTGACTTGCAGGCTGTGCTCGACGTCCGGCGGGATCCAGATGGCGCGCGACGGCGGCACGATCCACGCGGCGTCGGCCACCGCGATCTGGATGACGCCGCGCGGCGTGTAGGCGACCTGCGCCCAGGCGTGGCGATGGTCCGGTACGCGAATTCCGTCGCGCAGCGGCCGCGCGCGCAAGCGTACCGGACGCTGGCGCGTTGGCGTGAACGCTTCGGGCACCACGTGTTTCGCCACGGCGTCAGGTGCGTCGGATGCGTCAGATGCATCAGGGGCATCAGGGGCATCAGGGGCGTCGGGTACGTGCGGCACGTGGGGCATGGCGTAAGCGCGACAATTCGGGTTCGACAAGTGTAATTCAGCCGCGGCGGTCGTTGGGCGATCCATGCCCGAGCGGCCCGGCACGCCGCGGATCGACGCCGCCGGCGGGCGGCATCAGCTTTCCGGCCCGCCAGGGCGCTATGATCGTCACCTCACCGACACGATGGGACATGCCATGAATCGACCCGCGCACGCCGCGTCCGAGCACGACGCCATCCACGCCTTCGTCTACGGCACGCTGCGTGCCGGCGAGATCAACGACATGACGCGCGCCGCGCAGCGGCACGGCATTGCCGCACCGGTCTACGTGGGCACCGCCACGCTGCGTGGACGCCTTTACGACTTCGGCGATTACCCCGGCATGGTCCTCGCCACCTCGGACGCGGACATCGGTCGCGTGACCGGCGACATCTACCGCATTCCGGCGGCGCTGGTTCCGGTGCTCGACGAAATCGAAGCGGTGTATCCGGGGGAGGCGGGGCTGTTCGTTCGCGAAGTGCGGGATGTCGTTTGCGATGGCGCGACATACGCGTGCATCGTCTATCCGGTCAGTGCGTCGGCCGTCTCGCAACTTTCCCGGATCCCGGACGGCGACTGGGTTGCCTACCGCCGCGCCCGGGATACGAGCCCGGCTTGACTGACGCGCGGGTTCATGGCCCGACGGTGCGCACGTTGGCGATAGATGCGGCATGCGTGGAACGCGCGGCATCGACGCGCGCGCGGTGACGTCGCCCGAGGCTCGGGACGTTCCTGATGCGCCTGCCGCCATGTCCGATTATGACCAGCACGCCCGCCGCCGATATGGGACGATTCAGCCATTCCCATCTGCGGTCGGCGCGTTGCGCCGCCACCCCCGAACATGCGTTCCTCCGATATTGCCCGCTTGCTGACGCTCTCCGCGATTTGGGGCGCGAGCTTTCTGTTCATGCGCATCATCGTGCCCGCACTCGGGCCGCTGCCCACGGCGTTCCTGCGCGTCGTGCTGGGCGCCGTGGGCCTCGCCGCGATCCTGATGGCGATGCGCGTGCGCTGGCAGTTCAAGGGCCTGCTCGCAGCGTCGATGGCGCTCGGCGTCATCAATTCCGGCATTCCGTTCGTGATGTACTGCCTTGCCGCGCGCGTGCTGCCCGCCGGCTACTCCGCCATCCTCAACGCGACCACGCCACTCATGGGCGCGATCATCGGCGCGCTGTTTTTCCGTGAACGCCTCACCGGCGCCAAGGCGCTCGGCGTACTGCTCGGTCTGGCCGGCGTGGCGGTGCTCACGCGCACGGGGCCGGTTACGCTGTCGGGGCCGGTGCTCATGGGCGCGCTGGCGTGCCTGCTTGCCACGTCCTGCTACGGCCTCGCCGGCTATCTGACCAAGCGCTGGATCACCGAGCGGGGTGGACTCGACGCGAGGCTCGTCGCGTTCGGGAGTCAATTGGGCGCTTCGGTGGTGCTGCTGCCGTTCTTTGCCTACATCTCGACCACGTCCGGCATTCCCGGTCCGGCGACGGGCGGCGTATGGGCCGCCATGGCGGCGCTCGGCCTGCTGTGCAGCGCCATCGCCTACATGCTGTTCTTCCGCCTGATCGCGGATCTGGGGCCGCTGCGCTCGCTGACCGTCACGTTCCTGATCCCGCCGTTCGGCGTGCTGTGGGGCGCGCTCTTCCTGGACGAGGCCGTCACCCTCGCGCATCTCGCGGGCGGCTGCTTCATCGCGCTGGCGGTATGGCTCGTGTGCAAGCCCCCGAAGGCCGTGCCGGCCCCCAGCCGCGCCGCATCGTGACGCCGCGCACGGCGGCGCGGGCTCGCACGCGCCGTGAGGCCCGATGACGGGCATTGCGCCGGCCCCGCCCGTGTCCCTTCCGGGCCGGTGGTTCCGCGCATCGATTTTTTCATGATGTGAAATGTCTTTGCGGTGCGTAAAAATTTGCGCTGCTTGGCACAACGCGGCGATTTCAGGAAGGAAAATATCGTTTCACATCAAGAAATAAAATAGTTATGTACTTGATTTTTAATGATAAAAAATATCAAATAAAACCGTAATTCGTCCTGTTGCGTTGCATGACAAATCCCTAAACTCTTATACAAGACCTGCCAATTTGGAGACGCCGCGAGCGGTCAACCCAGACCCCCGGCGAGGACCAGGCAGCAAGAGTCACCCTCTTATTTGTATCGAGAAACCAGGAGAGATCATCATGACGACGCGTCAAGAGCAAGTGAAGCAACTCGAGCAGGACTGGGCGAACAATCCGCGCTGGAACGGTATCAAGCGCGGCTACACCGCCGAGGACGTGGTGCGCCTGCGCGGCTCGCTGCAACCGGAGCAGACGCTGGCCCGTCGCGGCGCCGAGCGCCTGTGGAACATGATCAACGAGGAGCCGTTCGTCAACGCCCTCGGCGCGCTCACCGGCAATCAGGCCATGCAGCAGGTCAAGGCCGGCCTGAAGGCCATCTACCTGTCGGGCTGGCAGGTCGCCGGCGACGCCAACCTTGCCGGCGAAATGTATCCGGACCAGTCGCTCTATCCGGCCAACTCGGTGCCCCAGGTCGTGCGCCGCATCAACAACACCTTCACGCGCGCCGACCAGATTCAATGGTCGGAAGGCAAGAATCCGGGCGACGAAGGCTACATCGACTACTTCGCTCCGATCGTGGCCGATGCCGAAGCCGGCTTCGGCGGCGTGCTCAACGCGTTCGAGCTGATGAAGGCAATGATCGAAGCGGGCGCCGCCGGCGTTCACTTCGAAGATCAGCTCGCCTCGGTCAAGAAGTGCGGCCACATGGGGGGCAAGGTGCTCGTGCCGACGCGCGAAGCCGTGGCCAAGCTCGTGGCGGCGCGTCTGGCCGCCGACGTGCTCGGCGTGCCGACGGTGCTCATCGCCCGTACCGATGCCGAAGCGGCGGACCTCATTACCGCCGACGTCGATCCGCTCGACCAGCCGTTCTGCACCGGCGAGCGCACGGTCGAGGGCTTCTACCGCACGCGCAACGGTCTCGATCAGGCCATCGCGCGCGGTCTGGCCTACGCGCCGTATGCCGATCTGGTGTGGTGCGAGACGGGCAAGCCGGACCTCGAGTTCGCCAAGCAGTTCGCAGAAGGTATTCACAAGCACTTCCCGGGCAAGATGCTCTCGTACAACTGCTCGCCGTCGTTCAACTGGAAGAAGAACCTCGACGACGCGACCATCGCCAAGTTCCAGAAGGAACTCGGCGCCATGGGCTACAAGTTCCAGTTCATCACGCTGGCCGGTTTCCACAGCCTGAACTACTCGATGTTCAACCTGGCACACGGCTATGCCCGCCGCCAGATGAGCGCCTTCGTCGAGCTGCAGGAAGCCGAATTCGCCGCCGCCGACAAGGGCTTCACGGCGGTCAAGCACCAACGCGAGGTGGGCACGGGCTACTTCGACGCCGTCACGCAGACGATCGAGCGCGACGCATCGACCACGGCCCTGAAGGGTTCGACGGAGGACGAACAGTTCTTCGACGAGAAGAAGGCGCAAGTCAAGGCAGCCTGACCGGGCTGAGGGAGGGCGCGGTGCGCCCGCCCGTGACGATGCGCGTGGGGGCGCGTCGTCGCGGCGCGCAACGCACGGCGCCATGACTGCGCACCCGGCCTATCCGGCCGGAGCGGCGCGAGCCGCGGTCCCGTCGCGGCGAGCGTCGCAATGCACGCCTGACGAGAAAAGGCCCACGAGCTTATCCGGCTCGCGGGCCTTTTTTCATTCGCGTGTCGCGACGCCGCGCCGTCGACGCGCGGCGGTTACCGATAGACGAGAACGGGAATCTTGGAGTGCACGAGAACGCGCTGTGTCTCGCTGCCGAGCAGCAGGCTGGTGAGGCCTCGCCGGCCGTGAGAGGCCATCAGGATGACGTCGCAGCCGTGACGTTCGGCCGCGTCGATGATGCCGAGATAGGGGGCTGGAAAGGTGGAACTGTCGCGATCGAAGGGCACTCCTGCGGCCGCGGCCGCTTCGGCCAACTTGTCGAGGTGTGCGCAAGCCTCCTCGGCAATGCGTTCGCTGAACGTGGCGGGCGCCTCGAGTACGTATTCGCTGAACGGCGAATAGGGATATTCGGCAAGGCAGCAATAGCCGGTCACTCTCGCGCCCAGCGCTCGCGCCAACTCAAGTCCACCGGTGACGGCCTTCTCGGAGAGCTCCGAGCCGTCGGTCGGAATGAGGATGTGGGTAAACAACATATGACCTCCCGCTGTTTGCGTTGCTGAACACGCGTTCACAGGCTCGCGCAGGTATTACGGTCTTGCACCCAGCCCGTTGCGGCGCTCTGTCAACGGACCCTTCGCTTCGATTCTATGGCTTTGGCGCGGCGCAACAACGGGGGCAAACCCGAGGCTGTTGACACCCTGGCATCTCCAGTAAAGCGCACGGCGCGCGCCCCGGCGCTGCCTGCGTGTCC
Source organism: Pandoraea sp. CB10b_02 (assembly GCF_002216225.1). Taxonomy (NCBI): domain Bacteria; kingdom Pseudomonadati; phylum Pseudomonadota; class Betaproteobacteria; order Burkholderiales; family Burkholderiaceae; genus Pandoraea; species Pandoraea sp. CB10b_02. The sequence continues at coordinate 83,871 of NZ_NJGW02000009.1, read as the reverse complement.
GCTTGCGCGGAAAACGCTGGAATTCGATACGCCCGGCCGACATCGTCGGCATTCCTCATCCGTGCATGAGACGCGCGATGCGTGACAAACGTTCCGGCCCGGCCCGGGCCGGCATCAGGGCATTGTGTTGCCGGCCGGGAGTTCGTCTTGCCAGTAGGCCGAGCGGCTGTAGTGATGCTTGAGATGATCGATGAACAGCCGTACACGCAGGGGCAGATGGCGCCGCTGGGGGAACACGGCGTGAATGCCGATAGGAGGCGCCGCGAATTCGTCGAGCACGGTGACCAGGCGCCCTGCGCGAATGTCGTCGCCGACCTCCCACCACGACCGCCACGCAAGTCCGTGCCCGTCCAGACACCAGTCGTGCAGCACGGCGCCGTCGGTGCACTCCATGTTGCCGCTCACGCGAATGGTGACGACCTTGCCCGCTTGCGAGAACGTCCAGCCGCGTTGTTGATTGGCGGTCGATCCGAAGGCGAGGCAATTGTGGCGGGCGAGGGCGTCGAGCGACTCGGGACACCCATGCCGCGCAAGGTAGCGCGGCGCCGCCACGCACACGCGCCGGTTCTCGCCGAGTCGCAGCGACACGAAGCTCGAGTCGGGCAACTCGCCGAGGCGGATGGCGCAATCGAAGCCTTCGTTGACGAGATCGACGAGGCGGTCGGAAAGGTCGAGCGTGAGCGTGACGTCGGGGTGCGACTCGATGAACACGGGCAGCAGCGGCGCGACGTGTCGACGGCCGAAACCCGCCGGGGCCGAGATACGGAGGTGGCCGCTCGCCTTCACGCCGCCTGCCGAGACCGCCGCTTCGGCGTTGTGCATCTCGTTGAGAATGCGCTGGCAGTCCTCGAGAAAGGCTGAACCTTCGAACGTGAGCGTGACGCGTCGCGTCGTGCGCACGAGCAGTTTCACGCCGAGCCGGGCTTCGAGCGCGTCGATGCGCCGGCCGATGACGGCGGGCGCCACGCCTTCCATTGCCGCGGCTGCCGAGAGACTTCCCTTCGCGGCCACGGCCACGAACGTTTCGAGCTGTTTGAAGCGATCCACGCGGGGATTATGTACTTAAAAGTAAAAGATAAAGTGATTTGACCGATCTTTTATGCCACTGGCAATGAATAATACAATCGGTCAGCAATGACAAGTCTCTGAGAGTGATACCCGGCTTATGGCTTCGCGTATTCAGGCAGTGATCTTCGACGCGTATGGCACGCTGTTCGACGTGTATTCCGTCGCCGCGGCGGCCGAGCAGCAATTCCCCGGTCACGGGGCGGCGCTGGCCGAGCTGTGGCGCGCCAAGCAGATCGAATACACGCAACTGCGGACGCTGAGCGGCCCGCGCGGCGAGCGCTATCGGCCGTTCTGGGAGATCACTGCCGATGCGCTGCGCTATGCCGCCGCGCGTCTGGGCCTCGTGCTCACGCCCGTTGCCGAGAAGCGGCTGATGGACGAGTACACGTGCCTGTCCGTGTTTCCCGAGAACCCGCCCGTGTTGCGCGCGCTGCGTGCGATGGGGCTGCGTCTCGGTGTGCTATCGAACGGCAATCCGCAGATGCTCGACGTCGGCTTGAAGAGCGGGGGTATCCATGACCTGTTCGATCACGTGCTGTCGGTCGACGCGGTCCGCAAATACAAGACGGCGCCCGAGGCTTATCAGCTCGGACCTGACGCGTTCGGCCTGCCGGTCGACGCCATCGTTTTCGTCTCCAGCAACGGCTGGGACGCGGCCGGCGCCACCTGGTTCGGTTACCCGTCGTTCTGGGTGAACCGCGCCGGATGGCCGGTCGAACAACTCGGCGTGACGCCGCAAGGGATGGGGCGCGACATGCGCGACTTGCAGCGGTTCGTCGAGGCATTGACGGGAGCGCGCGCCTGACACCCGCGTGGTGTGAGGCCTCGTGCAAAGCCCCTGACGTTCTTCCTTGCGGCGCACTCCCTTACATAAATCAAGAGAGCTGGAGATCCTGATGCCCCTGATGCTGCCCCCCGGCATGCAATTGCATGTCGATGCCAAGACCGATATCCGTCCCGAGTACGAAGCGATCCTGACCCCCGAGGCGTTGGCGTTCATCGCCAAGCTGCATCGCGCGTTCGAGCCGCGTCGCCAGGCGTTGCTCGCCGCGCGCGCGGCGCGCGCCGCCCGTCTGGACGCCGGTGAAGTGCCCGACTTCCTGCCCGAGACACAATCGATTCGCGACGGCGACTGGCGCATTGCGCCGCTGCCGGCCGCACTGCAATGCCGCCGCGTGGAAATCACCGGCCCGGTCGAGCGCAAGATGATCATCAACGCGCTGAATTCGGGGGCGGACAGCTATATGACCGACTTCGAGGACTCGAACACCCCGAACTGGCACAATCAGTTGCAAGGCCACATCAACGTGCGCGATGCCGTGCGCGGCGTGATCAGCCTCGAGCAGAACGGCAAGCACTACAAATTGAACGACAAGGTCGCCACGCTGATCGTGCGCCCGCGCGGCTGGCATCTCGACGAGAAGCACGTGAGCGTGGACGGCGCGCGCATGTCGGGCAGCCTGTTCGACTTCGGCCTGCACTTCTTCCACAACGCCAGGGCGTCGCTCGAGCGCGGCTTCGGACCGTACTACTACCTGCCCAAGCTCGAAAGCCACCTCGAAGCGCGTTTGTGGAACGACGTCTTCGTGCTCGCTCAGAGCGAACTCGGCGTGGCGCAAGGCACGATCAAGGCGACCGTGCTCGTCGAGACGATCCTCGCCGCGTTCGAGATGGACGAAATCCTGTACGAGCTGCGCGAGCACAGCGCGGGCCTGAACGCAGGCCGCTGGGATTACATCTTTTCCTGCATCAAGAAATTCAAGGTCGACGCCGAGTTCTGTCTGGCCGAGCGCAGCCGCATCACCATGACCGTGCCCTTCATGCGCGCTTATGCGTTGCTGCTGCTCAAGACGTGTCATCGTCGCGGCGCACCGGCCATCGGCGGCATGAGCGCGCTCATTCCGATCAAGAACGATCCGCAAGCGAACGAAAAGGCGATGGCCGGCATTCGCGACGACAAGGCGCGCGATGCGACCGATGGCTATGACGGCGGCTGGGTGGCGCACCCGGGGCTCGTGCCGGTGGCCATGGAAGCGTTCGTGAAGGTGCTCGGCGATCGCCCCAACCAGATCGACAGGCAACGCGACGACGTGAACGTCAAGGGTCGCGATCTGCTCGAGTTCAAGCCCGAGGCGCCGATCACCGAGGCCGGTCTGCGCAACAACATCAACGTCGGCATTCACTATCTGGGTGCGTGGCTTGCGGGCAACGGCTGCGTGCCGATTCACAACCTGATGGAAGACGCGGCGACTGCCGAGATCTCGCGCTCGCAGGTGTGGCAGTGGATTCGTTCGCCCAAGGGCAAGCTGGAAGACGGCCGCAAGGTGACGGCCGAGCTGGTGCGGGAGCTGGTGGCGCAGGAGCTCGCGAAGGTCAAGGAAATCGTCGGACAGGGCGCGCCCACGTATGATCGCGCCGCGGTGATCTTCGAGCAGATGAGTACGAGCGAGGACTTCGTCGACTTCCTCACGCTGCCGCTGTACGAAGAAGTGTGACGCCCGCACGCTGAGCCGGCGCGCACCACCCGGACTACGGGCGGTGCGCGCGGGCTGGAGCACGGCTCGAGCAGGGCTCGAGCGGGGCGGGCCGGACGATGGCAGCATCGTCCCATTTCCGTCGATGGGCGTCCTTTGTCTTGTTTGCGGCACCGCGCTACACTGGACTTCACGTATTCGCCCCCGCCGGCGCCCGGCTTGGGCGAAGCCGTTCGTCCCAGCCGCCCCCGCTCACGAGAGGATGCCGATGTCAGCCGATTTTCCCGACGATGCGCCCCATGACGCGAGAACCGACGCTCACGCCATTGCGCCGGTGTCGCCGCGAACGCCGCGCGCTCCGGGGCGGGTCATCGAGGCGCGGCCGACGTCGCTGCGCGGCGCTTACCCGCCCATCGAGCCGTTCGAGAGCGGGCAGCTCGACGTGGGCGACGGTCACACGCTCTACTGGGAGCGGTGCGGCAATCCGCTCGGCAAGCCGGCCGTGTTTCTGCACGGTGGCCCGGGCGGTGGCTGCTCGCCGGAGCACCGGCGCCTGTTCGACCCCGAGAAGTACTGCGTGACCCTGTTCGATCAGCGCGGGTGCGGGCGCTCGTTGCCGCATGCCTGCCTCGAACACAACACGACGTGGGACCTGGTGGACGACATCGAACGGCTGCGCGCGAAGTTCGGTTATGACCGCTGGCTCGTCTTCGGCGGTTCCTGGGGAAGTACGCTGGCGCTGGCCTATGCGCAGACGTACCCGATGCGGGTGAGCGAACTGGTGCTGAGGGGCGTCTTCACCGTGCGGCGCGAGGAGTTGCAGTGGTACTACCAGAAGGGGGCGTCGTGGCTGTTCCCGGATCGCTGGGAGAGGTTCCTCGCGCCGATTCCGCTCGAGGAGCGCGGCGATCTGATGCGCGCCTACCAGAAGCGGCTGACGAGTCCGGACGAGGCGCTGCGGGTCGAAGCGGCGCGAGCGTGGAGCCAGTGGGAGGGCAGCACGATCACGCTGTTGCCCGACGAGTCTCTCACCGAAGCGTTCGGCGATCCGTACTACGCGATCGCGTTCGCGCGCATCGAAAATCACTACTTCGTCAACGACGGCTTTCTCGCGCCGAATCAGCTCATCGACGGGGCGTCGGCGCTGCGCGACATTCCCGGCGTGATCGTGCAGGGGCGCTACGACGTGGCCACGCCCGCGCGCACGGCGTGGGAGTTGCACAAGGCCTGGCCCGAGGCGGACTTCTACTGGGCGCCCGATGCGGGACACGCGTTCAGCGAGCCGACCATTCTGCACTGGCTGATCGAGGCCACGGACCGGTTCGCGCGCGCCTCGTGAGGCGTTCGCCGGGTCGCCTCACGCGGACAAAGAAAAACCCCGGCTTCGACGAGGCACGCCGACGTTCGGGGTTTGGGTTTTGATGCGGGCGGGCGAGGCGCCGAGCGTCTCGTCGGATGTCTTGCCGGACAGCGCCCCGACGCCTCGTTCGGGCCGGGACGCGCCAAGAACGCTCAGTCGCCGCGACGCTTGTTGAAGCCGCCGCCATTGCCACCGTTTCGATGGCCGAAGCCGCGATCCTGGCGTGCGGCGCCAAAGTCACGGCCGCCGCGATCCTGGCGATAGCCGCCTTCGAACGAACGGCCGCTTCGCTCCTGGCGATTGCCGTCGAACGGGCGCGGCGAACGACGCTCGAAGCGGTCGGTGCTGCTGCCGTTCGAGAAACCGTTGCCGGCATTGCCGCCGGCGCTGTGCTGGTAGCCGCCGTGAAAGCCGTTGCTCTCGCGACGCTCGAACGGGCCGCCGGCCGGCTTGCCGCCGCCGAAACGCTGGCCGCCCTGATAGCCGCCACCGCCATTACCGCCATGACTGCCGCCAGCGCCGTTACCGCCCTGGCTGGCGTAGCGCGGGCCGTTGCTGTTCCAGCGACCGCCGCCGTTGCCCTGGCCGTGACGCGGACCGCCGCGACCCTGGCCCGGACGCTTGCCGCCCGCACCCGCCTTGGGCGGCGCACGGCGCGGCTCGAAACCGGCCACGACGTTGACCGGCAGCGGCTGGCGCGTATAGCGCTCGATGCGGCGCACCGCGCCGATTTCGGCGTGTGCGGCGAGGCTCACGGCGACACCGCGGCGGCCGGCACGGCCGGTACGGCCGATACGGTGTACGTAGTCCTCGGCGAACTTCGGCAGGTCATAGTTGAACACGTGCGTGATGCCCGGCACGTCGATGCCGCGCGCCGCCACGTCGGTGGCGACGAGCACGCGCACGCGGCGCTCGCGAAGCGCACGCAGCGTGCGGTTGCGCACGCCTTGCGGCATGTCGCCGTGCAGCGCGGCGCTGTCGAACCCGGCTTGCTCGAGCTGATCGGCCAGCAGGTCGGCGTCGCGCTTGGTCGACGTGAACACGATGGCCTGATCGAGCGCGTCGTTGCCGAGCAGGTGCGTGAGCAGACGGTCCTTGTGGGCGCGATCGTCCACGTAGTGCAGCGTTTGCTCGATGTTGGCGTTGGTGCGCTGCTCGGTGCCGCGCGTGATCTCGATGGTCTCGGGATCGCGCAGCAGACGGCGGGTGATCTCGCCCATGCGAGCGTCGATGGTCGCCGAGAACAGCAGCGTCTGGCGCGATTCGGGCGTGGCGTCGACGATGGTCTGGATATCGTCGATGAAGCCCATGTCGAGCATGCGATCCGCTTCGTCGAGCACGAGCATCATCAGTTGCGACAGGTCGATCTTGCCGCTGGCGATGTGATCGAGCAGGCGGCCCGGCGTCGCCACGACGATCTCGGGCTGCTTGGCCAGCATTTCGAGCTGGCGCGGGTAGGGCATGCCGCCCAGGATGCTCACGGTGCGCAGCCGGCGCAGTTGCTTGCCATACGTGTCCGCGGCGCTCGACACCTGTTGCGCGAGTTCGCGCGTCGGCGTGAGCACGAGCAGCAGCGGTTGGGCGGCCACGCGGCGAACGCGCTGGCCCTTGCGCGGCTTCTCGCCCGGCGCGGCCGGCTGATTGCGCGGATGCGCGGCCGGGGCGCGGCCGTTGAGCTCGCCGCTGGCCTGCATCTCGGCGAAGCGATGGATGGCCGGCAGCATGAAGGCGGCCGTCTTGCCGGAACCCGTCGGGCTCGACACCAGCAGATCGCGCCCGGCGAGCGCGGCCGGAATGGCGCGCTGCTGCACGGGCGTGGGATGGTGGTAGCCGGCGGTGGCGAGTGCCGAGAGAATGGCCGGGTTCAGGCCGAGCTCGGCGAACGTGGGCTTGCCGTCGTCGTTGCCCGCGGTTGCAGCGTCAACGGTGGCGTCGGCATTTTCTTCGGACGTAGGGAAATACGTCTGCGCGAGCGCAGACAGCTTGGAAGTCTGTTCCATGAATCCTCTTGCGGATGGATAGGTTGTGTCGGGGCGTTGGCGCCAATCGGCAAACCCAATTCGTCGCAAGCAGGAAGCAAATCGCGGATGGGGCAGAAAGCGGATCGTAATCCGTATCGTAAGCCAGGGACGGCGGCGGGTCGTTCGCGATTCATTCGTGGCGAACGCCAGTGCCGGCAAGCACTACTACGGCTTATCACAGAATTGGGGCAAAACGCGGTTTTTCGTCGCCTGACGGGAAATTGCGTAGGGTCCCGCTAAGCGAAGCGCGGATTATACCTGGTTTTTTGGAAAAGTGCACGTTCGGATTTTCACGGGGGATGAGAGGGCGGACGGCGAGCCGCGTGGCGCCCGCGGCGGCGCGCGCATCCTGCAAGCTCGCGATCCCGCTAGGTCGCGCGCCGTGTGGCCGATTACAATAGCGCCATGTCTTCGATTACGTTTCTCGCTCTCGATACCTCGACCGAATTCTGCTCGGTCGCCGTATATCGCCACGATCCTGCCAGCGGCGCTCCGGCCCTCGTCGTCGAGCGTCACCTCGATACCGGTCCGGTTTCCAGCACTCACATCCTGCCCGCCGCGCGCGAGGTGCTGCGTGAGGCGGGCGTTGCGCTCGCCGGTTGCGACGCGATCGCGTTCGGCGCCGGCCCCGGCTCGTTTACCGGGCTGCGCACCGCATGCGGCGTGGCGCAGGGGCTCGCATTCGGCGCCGGACTGCCGGTGGTGCCCGTCGGCACGCTCCTGGCCTGCGCCGAGGCGGCTCGCGCGTCGCGTGCCGACGCCCGGCGTGTGCTCGTTGCGCTCGATGCCCGCATGAACGAAGCGTATTGGGCCGACTACGCCTGGGATGCCGCGGCGGGCGAATGGCAAGAGGTGCGGGCTCCATCGCTCGACGCCGCAGAGCAGGTGCGCGCGCCCGACGCGGCCTTCGTCGTCGCGGGCAACGCCGCGACTGCGTTCGGCGAGCGTCTGCAGGCGGCTGCCGCGGCGCAGGCCGTGCTGGCCGACGCCATGCCGCGCGCACGTTACGTCGCCGAACTGGCGGCCCGCGCGTTCGCGCGCGGCGAGGCGATTCCCGCCGATCAGGCCATGCCGGTGTACATCCGCAACAAGGTGGCGCAGACGACGGCCGAGCGCGAGGCGATCAAGGCGGCCGCGCCCGGCGGCGGCAAGGGAGCGTCGTGATGCGCCAGAGCGGGCCGAACCACTTTTCACCGATGACGATGGCCGATCTCGACGAGATTCTCGCCGTCGAGGTGCGCGCCTATCCGTTCCCGTGGACGCGCCAGAACTTCGCCGATTCGCTTGCCGCCGGACATCACGGGGTTTGTCTGCGGGCGGTCGACGGTACGCTGCTCGGCTATTTCCTGCTGATGCCGGTGGTGGACGAGGCGCATCTGCTCAACGTCTGCGTCACACCCGAGATGCAGGGCAACGGACTGGGCGTGCAGTTGCTCGAAGAAGTCGTGCGCGTCTCGCGCGCGCAGGGAATGGGCGGCGTGCTGCTCGAGGTGCGCCCGTCGAACCTGCGCGCGCTGCGCATTTACGAGCGTTTCGGCTTCGAGCAGATTGGCCGTCGCAAGGGATACTATCCGGCGAGCGGGCGTCGTGAAGACGCTATCGTGATGCGCCTGTCGTGGGAGACCGATCGTGCCGTGGCCTAAAGCGATTCTGGAAGAGTTCGGGCTTTGGCCGGTGTGGGTGCCGCAAGGTGCCGCATCCCTTGTGGCCGACGCGCAAGCCGACGGCGGGGCGACGCTTGCTGCGCCCGACGCTATCGCGCGGGCGACGAACGCCATGCGCGCAGCGAGCCCTGCACAGGCGGACGAACTGCCGCCGTGGGACGTGACGCCGGTCGCCGCGACTTCGGCGCGCACGGCGACGATGGCGCCGCCTGCCGCCGTTCGCCCGGCGGCCCGGGCTGCCGGGCCGGATGCTGCGTCCGATCATGCGTCCGATGGGGCGGCGCGCGGCACCCAGCGCCGCATGGGCGCTGCGCCGCCCGACGACATTCCGATGTGGCTCGACGCCGATGGCAGCGGCGACGGCGACGCGGCGGCCGATGCGGCCCTGTGGTCGATCATGCGCGAGGCCGGCGAGGCCGGTCAGGCGAGCGGTGCGGCGGCGCGCCTGGCCGTACCGGCGCTCGACACGCTCGACTGGGACGCGCTGACCGAGCGCGTGTCCAATTGCCGTCTGTGCGGCCTGTGCGAAAAGCGCACGCAGACGGTGTTCGGCGTGGGCGATCGCGAAGCCGACTGGCTGCTCGTGGGCGAGGCGCCCGGGCAACAGGAAGACCTGCAGGGCGAGCCATTCGTCGGACAAGCGGGTAAGCTGCTCGATAACATGCTGCGCGCGGTAACGCTGCGGCGCGGCGAGAACGTGTATATCGCGAACGTGCTCAAGTGCCGTCCGCCGAACAACCGCGATCCGGAACCCGGCGAAGTGACGAACTGCGAGCCGTATCTGAAGCGGCAGGTGGCGTTGCTCAAGCCGCGGGTGATCGTGGTGATGGGGCGCTTCGCGGCGCAGAGCATTCTGCGCACGCAGGCGAGCATTGCCAGCCTGCGCGGGCGCGTACACGAGTACGAAGGGGTGCCGGTGATCGTGACTTATCATCCGGCCTATCTGTTACGCAGTCTGCCCGACAAGGCCAAGGCCTGGACGGATTGGTGCCTGGCGCGGGCTACCTACGAGGCAGTGTGCGAATCGACTCCGGCCAACAAGCCTATGGCGAACTGATGCAAGCGCTGCGCGAGGCGCCGGTGCGCGACCTCGCGTGGTTGTTGCTGTCTGCCGATTTGCTCAGTGCCGCGCGCTTTCCCGCGGCGCTTGCCCACTTCGACGGCGTCCACGCCGCGGCCGAGACGTCGCCGCCATCGGGACCGTCATCGCGACCATCATCGGGACCGTCATCGCGACCGACATCACCGCCACTGCCATCGCCATCCTCGCCAGCGCCGCAAGCGCCCGGCACGTCGCCGCCCGGCGATTTTGATCCCGGTCCCGATCCCGGTTCTGCTCCCGATCCCATCTTCCATTCCCGCGACCTGCACGACTGGCTGCTCGCCTGCGACGCCGATTCGCGGCCGTTGCGCGAATTTCTCGCGCGCGGCGAGAGTCACCGGCTCGGCCGTTATGCCGAACAGTTGCTGCACTACGCACTGCTGCACAGCCCGCGCTTCGAACTGCTCGCGGCCGGCCTTCAGGTGCGCGACGCGCGGCGTGGCAACATGACGCTCGGCGAATGCGACTTCCTGCTCGAGCGTCGCGCCGACGGCCGGCTGCTGCATTGGGAACTGGCCGTGAAGCTGTATCTGTTCGTTCCCCCGGCCGCGTCGGCCCCGCTCGACGAGCGCGCCGTGCAATTTCACTGGCTCGGGCCGAACCTCGCCGACAGCTTCGCCGACAAGGTCGCGCGATTGCTCGGACACCAGCTGCGGCTCACGACCCTCGACGCTGCCCGCAGTGCGTTGCCGGCGGCCGGCCCGTGGCTGCCGCAGGTGTACCTCAAGGGCTGGTTGTTCCATCCGCTCACGCAGCCCGTGCAGTTGCCGCAGGCGGCCTCCGAGACGCACGGCAGGGGCTGGTGGGCGACGCTCGACGAGTGGTGGGCGCACGCGCAATCGGCCGCGCCCGCGGGCGCGTCGTCTCCTGCGCGTGCGTGGGCCATGCTGCCGCGCGCGCGCTGGCTGGCGCCTGCGCGCGTTGCGGCGTCCCGCGCATGCTCGCTCGTCGAGATGCACGAGCGCATCGAGGCGCACTGGCGCGAGCGCGGCGTCGCCGAGCCGCTGCTCGTCGTCTCGCTCGCACGCCGCGAGGGCGTTGAGAAGCCCGGCGCAGCGGACGATTGGTTCGAATGCGAGCGCGGCTTCATCGTGCCGGATTTCTGGGCGCCGCGAGCGAGGCATCGCATCGAGGAGTTGAGCGAGCGCGCCGAGGCGGCTGCGCAACGCGCGCTCGCACGCACCGCCGAAGACAGCGCGCCGTCGATCTGACGGCGGCGGCAGGGCGCCGGGCTTGCAGACGTGAGAGGCGAACGTGAGAGGGGCGAACGCGCGGCGCGTTCGCCGACACGCGCTACGGCTTCGGCCAGATCGCGTGGAAGTGATGAACGGGGCCGATGCCGTGCCCGACGCGCAGCGCGTCGCTGGCCGCGAGTGCGCCGCTCAGGTAGGCCTTGGCGTCGCGCACGGTGCTTGACCAGTCTTCGCGACGTGCACGCAAGGCGGCGAGTGCGGCCGAAAGCGTGCACCCGGTGCCGTGCGTGTTGTGAGCGGCAATGCGCGGCGCGTTGAAGCGCTCGACGCCGCTGGCGCTCACGAGCCAGTCCGGGCTCAGGTCGCTCGCCAGATGTCCGCCCTTGACGAGCACATGGCGAGCGCCGAGCGAGCGCAGCGCCTGCGCCTGGCGCTCCATCCCGGCTTCGTCCGTCGCAGGCGCCACGCCCAGCAACGCGGCGGCCTCGGGCAGGTTCGGCGTGATCAGATCCGCGAGCGGCAGTAATTCGTCGCGCAATGCCGCGACGGCGTCCGGTTGCAGCAGCGCGTGTCCGCTCTTCGAAATCATCACCGTATCGAGCACCACGAAGCGCGGCTTGTACCGCCGCAGGCCGGCGGCCACCGCACGCACGACGTCGGCGTTCGCGAGCATGCCGAGCTTTACGGCGTCGACTTCGAGATCCTGAAACACGGCGTCCATCTGAGCCGTGACGAAACTCGCAGGCGGCGTGTGGATGCCCGTCACGCCTTGCGTGTTCTGCGCGGTGAGCGCCGTGATGACGCTCGCCCCGTATGCGCCGAGCGCGCAAAAGGTCTTGAGATCGGCCTGGATGCCGGCCCCGCCGCTGGAATCCGAGCCGGCGATGGTGAGGGCGATAGGGGCGGACGACTGACGCAAATCCATATCAATGCTTGACTTCGCCAATGAGCGCGACCGAGTCGAATTCGCGCTGATTGGCCTGGTGGCGCTTCATGACGAGCCACATCGTGCCCGAGACGAACACACCGAAGAGGATGATGACGACCCCGACCGGCACGTTGCACCAGATCAGCAGGGCGTAGAGGCACAGCATGATCAGCACCGACAGGTTTTCGTTGAAGTTCTGCACGGCGATCGAATGGCCGGCCGAGAGCAGCACGTGTCCGCGGTGTTGGAGCAGGGCGTTCATCGGCACCACGAAGAAGCCGGCGAGCGCGCCCACGATGATCAGGAAGATGTACGCGATGATCAGGTACAGCGGCATCTTCCACTCGGTGCCCCAGGGCAGAAGGTCCTTCGAGAAGAACGCCATGGCCATGACGGCGACGCCCATGGCGATGCCCACGGGCAGCACGGACAGCGAGCGCTTGAGCGGAATGCGCGAAGCCGCCACGATGGCGCCAATGGCCACGCCCACGGCCGACACGGCCTGCAGGATCGCGCCTTCGGACAGCGTCATGCCGAGCGCCTTCTCGGCCCAGCGCAGCACGATGAACTGCAGCGTCGCGCCGGCGCCCCAGAACAGCGTGGTCACGGCGAGCGAAATCTGACCGAGCCTGTCGCGCCACAGCGTGACGAAGCAATCGGCGAAATCCGAGACGAGCTTGATCGGATTGCGTTCCTGGCGCGCATAGCGCGCACCGGTATCGGGAATGCGCAGATTGAACAGTGCGGCGATCACGTAGATGCCCATGATGACCACCATGGCGGCCATCGCGGGCGAATTGATGACCTCGGGCGTGCGCTGCAGGATCCACTCGGAGACGTGCGGGCTGATGAGCGCACCGCCGAGCACCGTGCCCAGAATGATCGAGCTCACCGTCAGCCCCTCGATCCAGCCATTGGCCGCGACGAGCTTCTCCGCGGGCAGCAATTCGGTGAGAATGCCGTACTTCGCGGGCGAGTAGGCCGCGGCGCCGAACCCCACCACGCCATAGGCGATGAGCGGATGCGAGCCGAACAGCATCATCAGGCAGCCGGCTACCTTGATCGAGTTGCTGATGAACATCACCCGGCCCTTGGGCATCGAGTCGGCGAACGCGCCCACGTAGGCGGCGAGAATGACGTAGGAGAGAACGAAGAAGAGTTTGAGCAGCGGGGTCATCCACTGCGGGGAATGCAAGTCTTTCAGGAGTGCGATTGCGGCGATGAGCAATGCATTGTCGGCCAGCGACGAAAAAAACTGCGCGGCCATGATGGTGTAAAAGCCTTTCTTCATCGGTACTTGAGTCGATCCCGTGCGGCGTAAAACTTGCGTGTCTCGGTTGTCGGAATCCGCGGCGCCCTCCGCAGGCGCCTTAACGGGAAGAAACCGGGCTTAAACACAGGGGTATCTGCGCTCATCCAGCCTTCAAATGTCGTCAAACGACCGTATGCTCGGTCTTGGAGTCCCCGTGTCGGGCGCCCGGTCGCCCTCGGTCTGAGACCGATATTCTTGTCGGGATAAAGATTTCGGCAAAACAAGTTGTGCGCACGGCTTTATAACACGAAAATATGCCGATGCGTTATGCCGCCGGCCTGTGCCGGCGAGCTTCTCCTCCCGTTGCCGAACCTGCCATGCCTCGTCCCATCAAAGTCTCGATTCATACCGCAGCCCTTGCCCACAATCTCGACGTCGCCCGCCGCCATGCGCCCGCCGCGAAGGTGTGGGCGGTCGTCAAGGCCAACGCCTACGGGCACGGCATCGAGAACGCCTATCCCGGATTGCGCGACGCCGACGGCTTCGGCCTGCTCGACCTCGACGAGGCCGTCCGTTTGCGCCAGCTCGGCTGGGCCGGCCCCATTCTGCTGCTAGAGGGATTCTTCACGCCGGACGACCTGGCCGTCGTCGACGAGTACGGTCTGACGACCACCGTGCACTGCGACGACCAGTTGCGCATGCTCGAGACGGCGCGGCTCACCAAGCCGGTCAACGTGCAGCTGAAGATGAATTCCGGCATGAATCGCCTGGGTTTCGCGCCCGAGCGTTTTCGTGCCGCGTGGGAGCGTGCCCGCGCGATTCCGTGCGTGAGCCAGATCGTGCTGATGACTCACTTCTCCGACGCCGACGGCCCGCGAGGCATCGAGCACCAGATGGAAGCGTTCGAGCGCGGCGCGCGCGACGTGCCCGGCGAGCGCAGTCTCGCCAATTCGGCGGCCACACTGTTTCATCCGGGCACGCACGGTGCCTGGGTGCGTCCCGGCATCATGCTCTATGGGTCGTCGCCGAAGGGCGTCGAGGTGAGCGCCGCGTCGCTCGATCTGCAGCCGACGATGACGCTCGAAGCCTCGCTCATCGGCGTGCAGGACGTGCCCGCGGGCGGCACGGTCGGCTACGGCAGCCTCTTTACGGCCGAGGCGCCGATGCGTGTCGGCACGGTCGCGTGCGGTTATGCCGACGGTTATCCGCGCGTGGCGCCCACGGGCACGCCGGTGCTCGTCGACGGCGTGCGCACCCGCACGGTCGGTCGCGTGTCGATGGACATGCTGGCCGTCGACCTCACGCCGGTGCCGCAGGCGCGCGTAGGCTCGAGCGTTACGCTGTGGGGCCGCGGGCTTAGCATCGACGAGGTGGCTGCCGCGGCTGGCACGCTCGGCTACGAGTTGATGTGTGCGGTTGCGCGCCGCGTTCCGGTGCACGCCAACTGAACCACGGAACACCGGGACGGGATCGCAAACGCATGGCCAAAGCCAAGACTGTCTACCTCTGCACCGAATGCGGTGGGCAAACGCCCAAGTGGGCCGGTCAGTGCCCCAACTGCAACGGCTGGAATACGCTCGTCGAGTCCGTGGCGGAAACGTCGACCGGCCACCGCTATCAGTCGCTCGCCAAGAGCACGCCGGTGCGCAAGCTCGCGCAGATCGAAGCGGCGGACGTGCCGCGCTTTTCGAGCGGCGTGAGCGAATTCGACCGCGTACTCGGCGGCGGCCTCGTGGCCGGCGGGGTGGTGCTGATCGGCGGCGATCCCGGCATCGGGAAGTCGACGCTGCTGCTCCAGTCGCTGGCGCATCTGTCGCGCGAGCGCCGCGCGCTCTACGTGAGCGGCGAGGAATCCGGTGCGCAGATTGCGTTGCGCGCGCAGCGACTCGGCCTGGGGGCGTCGGGCGAGGGCGGCGGCGAGCTCGATCTGCTCGCGGAAATCCAGCTCGAGAAGATTCTCGGGGCGATGGATTCGGAGAAGCCCGACGTCGTCGTCATCGACTCGATCCAGACCATCTATTCCGAAGCGCTGAGCTCCGCGCCCGGCTCGGTGGCGCAGGTGCGCGAGTGCGCCGCGCAGCTCACGCGCGCGGCCAAGCAAAGCGGCGTGACTGTCATCATGGTCGGTCACGTGACGAAGGAGGGCAGTCTGGCCGGGCCACGCGTGCTCGAGCACATCGTCGACACCGTGCTGTATTTCGAAGGCGACACGCACTCGTCCTATCGTCTCGTGCGCGCATTCAAGAACCGCTTCGGCGCCGTGAACGAACTCGGCGTGTTCGCGATGACCGAGAAGGGGCTGCGCGGTGTGGCGAACCCCTCCGCGCTGTTCCTCTCGCAGCACGAGCAGAGCGTGCCGGGCTCGTGCGTGCTCGTCACGCAGGAGGGCACGCGCCCGTTGCTCGTCGAAGTGCAGGCGCTCGTCGACACGGCGCAGGTGCCGAACCCGCGGCGTCTGGCGGTCGGGCTGGAGCAGAACCGTCTGGCCATGCTGCTGGCGGTGATGCATCGCCACGCGGGCATCGCGTGCTTCGACCAGGACGTGTTTCTCAATGCCGTGGGCGGCGTGAAGATTTCCGAGCCGGCGGCCGATCTTGCGGTGCTGCTCGCGATCCATTCGTCGCTGCGCAACAAGCCGCTGCCGCGCGGCATCGTGGCGTTCGGCGAAGTCGGTCTGGCGGGGGAAATCCGGCCGAGCCCGCGAGGGCAGGAGCGCCTCCGGGAGGCCGCCAAGCTCGGCTTCTCGATTGCGGTCATCCCCAAGGCGAACGCACCGAAGCAACCGATCGACGGGCTCGAAGTCCACGCCGTCGACCGTCTGGAGCAAGCGATTTCGGTGGTCGCCGGGATGTAACGGCGGCGAAGTGTGTCGTCGCAGGCAGGCAAGGGGGCGGCAGGGGCGCGGGGACGAACGGCTCGCCCTGCCGCGCTCGGCCGCTATCAGGCGATCTGCTCGAGCGCTTCCTGCGTTTCCAGCCACTCGGCTTCGACCGCCGACAGCTTCGCGGCGACATCCGCCTGCTGCCTGAGGCTCTCGGTGAGCAGCGCCTTGTTCGACGCGTCGTATGTCGCGCTGTCGGCGAGCAGCGCGTCGAGCCGGGCCTTTTCTTCCGACAGTGCCGCCATCGACGCTTCGAGCTTCTCGATCTTGCGCTGCAGCGGCTTGCGCAACTGCGACAGGCGCTGGCGTTCCTGCGCTTCGGCGCGCTTCTGGTCCTTGCGCGTGACGCCGTCTGCACCGTCGGCGCCCTCCGCACCCTCACTGTCGTCGGCTTCGCCGCGCATCTGGCGTGCGGCCGCGCGCTGCTCGGCCGCGTGCTGCAGCAGCCAGTCGCGATAGTCGTCAAGATCGCCGTCGAACGGCTTGACTTCGCCACCGGCCACGAGCAGGAACTGATCGGTCGTCGCGCGCAGCAAGTGCCGATCGTGCGAGACGAGAATCAGCGTGCCGTCGAATTGCGCGAGCGCCATCGTGAGCGCATGACGCGTTTCCAGGTCCAGGTGGTTGGTCGGCTCGTCGAGCAGCAGCAGATTGGGCTTTTGCCAGATGATGAGCGCCAGGGCCAGGCGGGCCTTTTCCCCGCCCGAGAAAGGTGCGATGGGCGAGGTGGCCATCTCGCCGCGGAAATTGAAGCCGCCGAGAAAGTCGCGCAGCTCCTGCTCGCGCGTGTCGGGCGCGAGGCGCTGCAGATGCTGCAGCGGCGAATCGTCGTGACGCAGCGTCTCCACCTGGTGCTGGGCGAAGTAGCCGATCTGCAGCCCCTTGCCGGTCTTCACCGTGCCGGCCAACGGCGCGAGCGTGCCCGCAAGCGTCTTGATCAGCGTCGACTTGCCCTGGCCGTTGGCGCCGAGCAAGCCGATGCGCTGCTCGTTTTGCACCGACATCGTCACATGCGGCAGGATGATCCTTTCGGAGCCGTCGTCGAGCGCGTAGCCGCAGCGCACGGCATCGAGCACCAGCATCGGGTTCGGTGCGCTGTCGGCCGCCCGGAACTCGAACGTGAACGGTGAGGCTACATGCGCGGGCGCGATGCGCTCCATCTTCTCGAGCGCCTTCATGCGGCTTTGCGCCTGACGCGCCTTCGTGGCCTTGGCCTTGAATCGCGAGATGAACGATTCGAGATGCGCGATCGTCTTTTGCTGTTTCACGAACGCGCTTTGCTGCAACGCCAGTTGCTGGCCGCGCAAAATCTCGAACTGGCTGTAGTTGCCGCCATAGCGCTTGATCTGCTGGTTCTCGATATGCAGGGTGACGTTGCAGACTTCGTCGAGAAACTCGCGATCGTGCGAGATCACGATGAGCGTGCCCGCGTAGCGCCTGAGCCAGTCTTCGAGCCAGACGATGGCGTCCAGATCCAGGTGGTTGGTCGGCTCGTCGAGCAGCAGAAGATCGGACGGACACATGAGCGCCTGCGCCAGATTCAGGCGCATGCGCCATCCGCCCGAGAAGCTCGCCACCGGCAGCTGCGTCTGCGCCAGTGTGAATCCCAGGCCGAGCAACAGCGCCTCGCCGCGCGCCGGCGCGGTGTAGCCGTCGGCGTCGGCGAACGCCGCGTGCGCCTCGGCCTGTGCGTGGCCGTCGTGGGCCGCTTCGGCCGCGGCAATGGCCGCTTCGATCTCGCGCAGACGGGTGTCGCCGTCGAGCACGTAGTCGAGTGCGGTGCGCTCGACGGCGGGCGTTTCCTGCATGACGTGGGCAACGCGCCAACTGGCCGGCACGAGAACATCGCCGCCGTCGGCGTGCAACTGACCACGCAGCAGCGCGAACAGCGTGGACTTTCCGGCACCGTTGGCGCCGACGAGGCCGACGCGTTCGCCGGGATTGAGCGTGACGGAGGTGTCCTCGAAAAGCGGCTTGGTGCCGCGCGCGAGCGTGAGGTGTTCGAATCGGATCACGAGATAGCGGTATGAATGCGGGCGAGGCCGCCTCTGGGCGGCCAAACGCGCATTTTACCGGGTGGGGCGGTCCCGGCGGAAATCCATTGCGCCAGCCACGCCCGCACGCCTTGTCGCGACACGCCGGCGAGCGTCAGAGAATCGGCGCGAAGAGCCGCGCCACGCGCATCACGAGTTGGCGCCACCTCGGCACTTTCCGAAAGTCGTCCTTGTCGAGCAGCGCGGCGCGCGCGAAGTCATTGGCCAGCATGGATGCCACGCCGTCGGCGAAGGCGCGATCGACCGTGAGCAGCATGAGCTCGAAGTTGAGGCGCAACGACCGGTTGTCGAGGTTCGCGCTGCCCACGGCCGCGGCGCTGTCGTCGATGAGCACGACCTTCTGATGGACGAAGCCGTGCTGGTAGCGATAGACCTGGATGCCGCTGCGCGCCGCCTCGAAGGCGTATGACGTGGTCGCCTCGAACACCACGTAGTGGTCGGCCCGGTCGGGGATCAGCAGCCGAACGTCCACGCCGCGCAGCACCGCGAGCCGCAGGGCGGAGAAGACTGCTTCGTCGGGCACGAAGTAGGGCGTGGCGAGCCATACGCGCTTTTGCGCGGCGTTGATGAGCGTCACGAAGAACAGCGACGATGTCTCGAGCCGGTCGGCGGGGCCGCTCGGCACCACCTGGCAGTGCATGTCCTCGCCCGAGGCGGCCGGCTGACGGTTGAGCTCGGGCACCGTGCCCGTGCTCCAGTGCCAGTCTTCCGCGAAGGCGCGCTGGATGCCCACGACAGCCGGACCGCGCACCGAAACATGCGTGTCGCGCCACGGCGCGAGCGGCGGCCTTTCGCCGAGATACTCCACACCGACGTTGTGCCCGCCCACGAACGCCTCGTTGCCGTCGACGACGACAATCTTGCGGTGGTTGCGGAAGTTCAGCTGGAACCGATTGACGATGATGCCGCGCCTGGCCGCCGCGAATTCATGCACGAGGACGCCGCCCTCGCGCAGCTTCTCGCAATAGCTGCGCGGCAGGTCGTGGCTGCCGATGCGATCGTAGAGAAAGTAGACCTTGACGCCCGTTGCGGCGCGCGCGAGCAGGCGGGCGGCAAGTGCGCGTCCGAGCGCATCATCCTTGACGATGAAGAATTGAACGAGGATGTAGTCGCGCGCGCGGTCGATGGCGGCGAAGACGGCCTCGAACGTGGCGCGCCCGTTCACGAGCAAACGCACATGGTTGCCCGCCACGAACGGCATGCGCGTCATGGCGGTGAGCGCGGCGAATTCGGGGTGGGCGTCGATCGAAACGGGCGGCTCGCCGGTCCACTGGATTTCGCCCATGCGCGACTGCAGCGCTTCGTTGCGTGCACGCCGCGCTTCGACGTAGCCGACGAACTTCGAGCGTCCGAGAAAGAGATACGGGATGAGCGTGAGGTACGGCATCGTCGTGAGCGATACCGCCCACGCGACAGCGCCCTGCGACGTGCGCACCGTCAGGACCGCGTGGATCGCGGCGATGATCCCCAGTGCATGGATACAGGCCACGCCAAAGCCGACGTCGAGCCAATTGAGCACCATGACGGACTTCTTTCCTCCCAGCCAAGAGTCGAGCCGACTCGGGACCCCGAGTGTAACCGGGGTGTGTCGACTTGGGCGAGGGGGGCGGCGATGCCACCGTCCCGAGAGCAGCGAGTGCGGCGACAGCCGCGATCGCAGCGGCCGGGCGCCGTGCTGGCGACCGTTCGCTTACGGCAGGTCGGCCGCGTGCACCAGGAACACCATGTCGTCGCCCGCGCTGGTGGCGAGCCACGTCATGGGCAGATCAGGGAACGCGGCCTCGACGAAAGCGCGCTCGTTGCCGATTTCCACGATCAGCACGCCATCGTCGCTCAGGCGCTCGCGTGCGCCCGCGATGATGCGCCGGACCACGTCCATGCCGTCGTCGCCACCGGCGAGCGCAAGGCGCGGTTCGTGACGATATTCGGCCGGCAGCGCTTGCATCGAACCCTCGTTCACATAGGGCGGGTTGGTCAGGATGACCTCATAACGCCTGCCCTCGGGCAGCGGCGCATACAGATCGCCCAGATGCAGCGCGACGCGGTCTTCCAGCGCGTAATCGGCCACGTTGATCCTGGCCACGGCGAGGGCGTCGGGGGAGATGTCCACGGCGTCGATGTGCGCCGCGGGGAAGGCTTCGGCGGCGAGAATGGCGAGGCAGCCCGAGCCGGTGCACAGTTCGAGCACGTCGGTCACGTCCTCGGCATGGTTGACCCACGGCTGCAGCGCGTCTTCGAGCAGTTCGCCCAAGAACGAGCGCGGCACGATCACGCGTTCGTCGACGTAGAAGCGCCGGCCGTGCATCCATGCTTCGTTGGTGATGTACGAGGCGGGCACGCGCTCGCCGGCACGGCGATTGATGACCGACAGCGCGCGCTCGATCTCCTCGGGCAGCAGCCGCGCGTCGAGAAACGGCTCGAGCGTGTCGATGGGCAGGTGCAGCGTGTGGAGCAGCAGATACGCGGCTTCGTCGTATGCGCTGGCGCAGCCATGGCCGAACGCGAGCCCGGCCTCGTTGAAACGCGACACGGCGTAGCGCAGCAGGTCGCGCAGCGTCCGAAACGGGTGAGAGGAATGCGCGTGCATGGTCATCAGGCCACCAGACGCGCGAGTACGCCGCGATAGATGTTCTTGAGCGGCTCGATGTCGGCCACCGCGATGTGCTCGTCGATCTTGTGGATGCTCGCGTTGCACGGGCCGAACTCGATCACCTGCGGGCAGATGCGTGCGATGAAGCGGCCATCGGACGTGCCGCCGGTCGTCGACAGCTCCGTCTCCAGCCCCGTTTCCTCGCGGATCGCGCCACACAGCGCTTCGGAGAGCTCGCCGCGCGGCGTGAGGAACGGCTGGCCGCTGATCGTCCAGTCGAGCGTATAGGTCAGGCCATGGCGGTCGAGCAATTCGTGCACGCGCTGCTGGAGGCCCTCGGACGTGCTCGCCGTCGAGAAGCGGAAGTTGAACATTACAGTGAGTTCGCCGGGGATGACGTTCGTCGCGCCGGTGCCCGCGTGAATGTTCGAGATTTGCCACGTGGTGGGCGGGAAGTACTCGTTGCCTTCGTCCCACACGGTCTGGGTGAGTTCGGCCAGCGCCGGGGCGAACAGATGTGTCGGGTTCTTCGCCAGATGAGGGTACGCGATATGACCTTGCACCCCCTTGACGACGAGCTTGCCCGACATCGATCCGCGCCGGCCGTTCTTGACCATGTCGCCCAGACGCCGGCTCGAGGTCGGCTCGCCGACCACGCAGTAATCGAGCCGCTCGCCGCGCGCCTGGAGCGCTTCGACGACTTTGACCGTGCCGTCGGTGGCCGGACCTTCCTCATCGCTGGTGAGCAGGAAGCCGATGGCGCCGGCGTGATCCGGATGCTGGGCGACGAATTCCTCCGAAGCGACCACGAATGCGGCCAGCGACGTCTTCATGTCGGCCGCGCCGCGACCGTAGAGCATGCCGTCGCGGTGCGTCGGGGCAAACGGGTCCGAGTGCCATTGCTCGAGCGGGCCGGTCGGCACCACGTCCGTGTGGCCGGCGAAGACGAGCAGCTTGCCGTCGGTGCCGCGCGTGCCGCGCTTGAGCGCCCACAGGTTCGTCACGCCGTTCGACGCGATGGTCTCGCACGCGAAGCCGATCGCGGCCAGCCGGCGCGCCAGGATCGTCTGGCAGTCGCGGTCTTCGGGCGTCACCGAGTGACGGGCGATCAGTTGCTCGGTAAGCGCGAGCGTGGCGCCTTGGGAGGAAGTCATGAAGTCAGAATCGTGAAGCGTAACTGTCGGGCGTGAAGCCCACGGAAACCTTGCCGTCGGCCACCAGCACGGGGCGCTTGATGAGCGACGGGTTTTCGATCATCAGGGCGCGCGCCGCCGGCACCTCGGCCGCCGCGGCCTGCTGCTCCGGCGAGAGCTTGCGCCACGTGGTGCCCCGGCGATTGAGCAGCGTGGCGAGCGGCACCTGCGCGAGCCAGAGGTCCAGCATTGCGTCGCTCACGCCCGCCTTCTTGAAGTCGTGAAAGTCATACGCCACGCCGTGCTCGTCGAGCCACGTGCGCGCCTTCTTCACGGTATCGCAGTTGGGAATGCCGTACAGCACTGCCGTCATGCCTGGACTCCTGATGTCGCTGTTACAAAAAAAGCCGGCGGGCGAGGTCCTCGCACTCGCCGGCATCCTGCGCGCTGGCTTACTCGCCGCGCAGCAGATCGTTGATGGCGGTCTTGGCGCGCGTTTGCGCATCCACCTTCTTGACGATCACCGCGCAGTACAGGCTGTACTTGCCGTCCTTCGAGGGCAGGTTGCCCGGCACGACGACCGAGCCGGCCGGCACGCGGCCGTAGTGAACTTCACCGGTTTCGCGATCGTAGATCTTGGTCGACTGGCCGAGGTACACGCCCATCGAAATCACCGAGTTCTCTTCGACGATCACGCCTTCGACGACTTCCGAGCGCGCGCCGATGAAGCAGTTGTCCTCGATGATGACCGGGTTGGCCTGCAGCGGCTCGAGCACGCCGCCGATGCCCACGCCGCCCGAGAGGTGGACGTTCTTGCCGATCTGGGCGCACGAGCCGACGGTGGCCCACGTGTCGACCATCGTGCCTTCGTCGACGTAGGCGCCGATGTTGGTGTAAGACGGCATCAGCACGACGTTCTTGCCGATGAACGAGCCGCGGCGCGCCACGGCCGGCGGCACGACGCGAAAGCCCCCGCGTGCGAAATCTTCGGCGGTGTAGCTGGCGAACTTGCTCGGCACCTTGTCGTAGAACTGGCTGAAGCCGCCGGCCGGCATCACGGCGTTGTCTTCCAGGCGGAACGACAGCAGCACGGCCTTCTTGACCCACTGGTTCACGATCCACTGACCGTCCCGCTTCTGGGCCACGCGCAGCGCGCCCTTGTCGAGTTCGGCGATGACGTGGGCGACCGCCTCACGCACGTCGGCGGGCGCCGACTTGGCCGAGATCTCGGCACGGTTTTCCCAGGCTTGGTCGATGGTGGTTTGCAGTTGTTGCGACATGGCGAGAATCAGTTGCAGTGAGTAATTAAAGGGATTGGCAGAACTGCACGATGCGCTGCGCGCCTTCGGTGCATTCGTCCACATCGGCCACGAGGGCGATGCGAACGTAGTTCTCGCCCGGGTTGGTGCCGTGCGCCGCGCGGCCCAGATACGACCCGGGCAGTACGGCCACATTGTATTGCGCCAGCAACTGGCGCGTGAATTCCGTATCCGACAGGCCGGTCTTCGCGTCGACCCTGGCCCACAGATAGAAACCGGCGTCCGGCAGGCGCACGTCGAGCACTTGCGCGAGCATCGGCGTGACCGTCTGGAATTTCCTGAGGTACTTGCTGCGGTTCAGGCGCACGTGCGCTTCGTCGTTCCACGCGGCGATGCTCGCGGCCTGCACGGCCGGGCTCATCGCGCAGCCGTGGTACGTGCGATACAGCAGGAATTTCTTGAGGATGGCGGCGTCGCCGGCGACGAAGCCCGAGCGCATGCCCGGCACGTTCGAGCGCTTGGACAGGCTCGAGAACACCACCAGGCGCTCGAAGCCGCGCCCGAGCTGATGCGCCGCGGCCAGGCCGCCCAGCGGTGCGTGCTCTTCGTCGAAATAGATCTCGGAGTAGCACTCGTCCGAGGCGATCACGAAACCGTACTGGTCAGACAGTTCGAACAGGCGCTTCCAGTCCTCCAGACCCAGTACCGCGCCGGTCGGGTTGCCCGGCGAGCACAGGTAGACGAGTTGGACGTCGCGCCAGACGTCGGCGGGCACGGCGTCGTAGCTCGGCGCGAAGTTGCGTGCCGGATCGCTGTCGGCGTAATAGGGCGTGGCGCCGGCGAGCAGCGTCGCGCCCTCGTAGATCTGATAGAACGGGTTCGGGCACAGCACGCGCGCGCCGGGCTTGCTGCCGTCGACCACAGCCTGTGCGAAGGAGAACAGCGCCTCGCGCGAGCCGGTCACCGGCAGCACCTCGGTGGCCGGGTTCACGTTCGGCAGCGTGTAGCGCCGCTCCAGCCATTGCGCGATGGCCGCGCGCAGCGGCTCGCTGCCCGCCGTGGCGGGGTAGTTCGCAAGGCCGCCCAGCCCTTCGATCAGGGCTTCCTTGATGAACTGCGGCGTCGGGTGCTTGGGCTCCCCGATACCGAAGCTGATGGCCTTGAAGGCGCTGGCGGGCGTGACATCGGCCACCAGCGACTTCAGGCGTTCAAAGGGGTAAGGCTGGAGCTTGTCGAGTAATGGGTTCACGAGATTCAAACAGACTCAGGACTAGGGTTCGCGCTGTGGCGCGATTCGATTCGAGGCAATTCGAGGCAGCTTGGCGCACGCGTGCGGCAGGGCTTGGCGGACAAGAACCGTCTCCCGAAGGGGTTCCCGGATGCCCGCAAGAATGGCAAGATCGGCAAAGCGAAAATTATACCGTCACGGCGCGCTGAAGGCGCGACCGCCGCGTAATTCAGCACATTCCGAGGCGCCAATGGGGCAAGCCTGCGGAGTATCTCAGGTTTTTCAGGAGTCATCAGCATGACCGTAGCCGGCAACGGCTCGCAGGGCCCGGACCTGGCGTCTGGCGCGTCTGTGCGCACCCGGGCGGCGCCCGCCCTGGCCATTCTCATCGGATCGTCGGTGTGGGGGCTGGCCTGGTTTCCCTACCGGATGCTGGCCCAGTGGGGCGTGGCGGCCGTGCCCGCCCAGGCCTGTACGGCGACCGTCGCACTGCTGTTGCTCACGCTCGTCTATCACCGCTCGCTCGGCACGCTGCGCTGGTCGTGGCTGCTCGCGGGCGTGGCGTTCGCGGGCGGCGCCACCAACGTGTCGTTCGTGTGGGGCACCACGCACGGCCATGTCATGCGCGTGCTGCTGCTTTTCTATCTGACCCCGGTCTGGACGGCGCTCTTCGCCCACTGGCTGCTCGGCGAGCGCGTCGGGCTGCGCGGCGCGGGGCTCATCGCGCTGGCGCTGGGCGGCGCCGGGCTCATGCTCTGGTCGCCCGAGCTGGGCTGGCCCATGCCGGACAACCCCGGCGAATGGGCCGGCGCCATGGCCGGCGCGGCGTTTGCGCTCAACAACGTGCTGCTGCGCAAGGTCAGCCAGGCGCTGCCCGACGTGCGCCCGGAGATGCGCAGCTGGACGCTCTATCTGGGTTGCGTCGTGGGCGGCTTGCTGGTGCTGCCGCTCGACGGCGGGGTCGAGGCCGGACGGGCGGCGCTCGCCGAACTCTCGTCGAGCGGGACGAGCGCAGCGGTTGCACTCGCGCTCGGTTGCACCATTGCGATCACGAATGTCATCGTCCAGTTCGGGCTGGCGCGGGTGCCGGCCAATCAGGCGGCACTCATCATGCTGTTCGAAATCGTGGTGGCCGCCGTCTCCTCGTGGTGGCTGGCGAGCGAGGGCCTCGGCATGCGCGAAATCGCGGGCGGGCTGTGTATCGTCGCGGCCGGCGTGCTGTCCGGCATTTTGCCCGCGCCGCGGCGTGGTAAAAGCGCGACGCCCGGGGATGCGATGGTATGATGCGTACCGATGTGACGCCGGGTCGCATGCGATAGCGGGGCGGTGCCGATAAGGCATTGTTTTTGCGCGAATCTCGTGGACTCGGCGTAGTGTGGCCCCCGCGCGCGCCAGCGTGCGCGAGGCCCGACAGGACCAGCTGAGCGCGTCTGCGTCTTTCCCATCATTCAATGACCGAAAAAGCGAACCTGCCGTGCGTCTGACTTCCATCAAACTCGCTGGCTTCAAGTCGTTCGTCGATCCGACGAACTTTGCGGTGCCCGGCCAACTGGTCGGGATCGTCGGCCCGAACGGGTGCGGCAAATCCAACATCATCGACGCCGTGCGCTGGGTGCTCGGCGAGTCGCGCGCCTCGGAGCTGCGCGGCGAATCGATGCAGGACGTGATCTTCAACGGGTCGACCGCCCGCAAGCAGGCAAGCCGTGCGAGCGTCGAACTCGTATTCGACAACAGCGCGGGGCGCGCCGCCGGGCAGTGGAGCCAGTACGCCGAAATCGCCGTCAAGCGCGTGCTCACGCGCGACGGCACGTCCAGCTACTACATCAACAACCTGCCGGCACGCCGCCGCGACATTCAGGACATCTTCCTCGGCACCGGCCTGGGGCCGCGCGCCTACGCCATCATCGGGCAGGGGATGATCTCGCGCATCATCGAGGCGAAGCCCGAGGAACTGCGCGTGTTCCTCGAAGAAGCCGCCGGCGTGTCCAAGTACAAGGAACGCCGCCGCGAGACCGAGAACCGCCTGCAGGACACGCGCGAGAACCTGACGCGCGTCGAGGACATCCTGCGCGAGCTCGGCACCAATCTCGAGAAGCTCGAGTCGCAGGCCGTCGTGGCCAATCGATTCAAGGATCTGCAGCGCGACGGCGAGGAAAAACAGCAGTTGCTGTGGCTGTTGCGCAAGAACGAAGCGCAGAACGAGCAAGAGCGTCAGCAGCGCGCGATCGAGGCGGCGCAGGTCGACCTCGAAGCGCAGATGGCGCGTTTGCGCGGCTCCGAATCGGACCTCGAAACGCTGCGCGCCGCGCACTACACCGCGACGGATGCGGTGCAGGCCGCGCAAAGCGCCATGTATGAGGCCAACTCGGAGGTGAGCCGCCTGGAGGCGGAAATCCGCTACGTGGTCGAGTCGCGCAATCGCGTGCAGGCGCAACTGGCCGCGCTGACTTCGCAGCGCGAACAGTGGCAGGCCCGCTCGGCGCAGTCCGAAGAGGCGCTCGCGCTTGCCGAGGAAGAGCTCATCATCGCCGAAGAGCGCGCCGCCACGGCGCAGGACCAGGCCGCAGAACAGAACGATGCGCTTCCCGCACTCGAGGCGCGCTGGCGCGACGCGCAGAACCTGCTCAACGAGCAACGCAGCGAAATCGCGCAAGTCGAGCAGAGCTTGAAGCTCGAGGCGGCGCACCAGCGCAACGCCGATCAGGCGCTGCAGCAGTTGCAGCAGCGTCAGGAGCGCCTGCAGGGCGAGGCGCGCGGGCTGGACAAGCCTGACGAAGCCGAGCTGGAGATGCAGCGTGCGGAGCTG
The DNA here is from genome assembly GCF_002216225.1 of Pandoraea sp. CB10b_02. Taxonomy (NCBI): domain Bacteria; kingdom Pseudomonadati; phylum Pseudomonadota; class Betaproteobacteria; order Burkholderiales; family Burkholderiaceae; genus Pandoraea; species Pandoraea sp. CB10b_02. Next base: position 56,858 of record NZ_NJGW02000009.1, on the reverse strand, counting down.
GCCGAGCATCAGGCGATGCTCGAAGACGCGCAGGCCGAACTCGCCCAAGCGCAGGAGCGTCTGCCTCGCCTGGAGGCCGAACGCGCCGAAGCGCAGGCGCGCGTGCAGGCCGAAGCGGCGACCATCGCCCAGCTCGAAGCCCGTCTCGCCGCGCTCAAGCAGTTGCAGGAAAGCGTGCAGACGGAGGGCAAGGTCCAGCCGTGGCTCGACAAGCACGAGCTTGCCCAGTTGCCGCGTCTGTGGAAAAAGTTGCACATCGAGCCGGGCTGGGAAAACGCGCTCGAATCGGTGCTGCGCGAGCGTCTGGCGGCGCTCGAAATCAGCAATCTCGACTGGGTCAAGGCTTTCGCGAGCGACGCGCCGCCGGCCAAGCTGGCGTTCTACTCGCCGCCGCCGGCCGCGCGTGCGCTCGACGCGCCCGCGTCGCTGCGTGCGCTGCTGTCGTTGCTTCGCATCGACGATCCGGGCCTGCGCGCCGTGCTGCAGGAGTGGCTCGGTCACGTATTCGTCGCCGATGATCTCGCGCAGGCGATGGCCGCGCGCGGCCAACTGCCCGAAGGCGCCGCGATCGTCGTCAAGGCCGGGCATCAGGTCACGCGCGTAGGCGTGCAGCTCTATGCGGCGGACTCCGAGCAGGCCGGCTTGCTCGCCCGCCAGCAGGAAATCGAAAACCTCGGCAAGCAATTGCGTGCGCAGGCGCTGCTCTCGGACGAAGCGAAGGCCAACGCGGTGCGCGCCGAGGCCGCCTACAGCCAGGCGGCGCAGTCGTTGACCGAAGTGCGGGGCCGCGCCGAGCGCGCCACGCAGCGCGTGCACGCGCTGCAACTGGACGTCCTCAAGCTCACCCAGGCGCACGAGCGCTACAACGCTCGCAGCACCCAGATCGACGAAGAACTGCGCGAAATCGCCGCGCAGATCGAAGAGCAATCGGCCATGCGTGCCGAGTCGGAAGCCAACTTCGAGCAGGCTGACGCGCGTCTGGCCGAACTGCAGGCAACGTTCGAAGACGGCCAGCTCGAGTTCGAATCGCTCGACGCCCAGCTCTCCGAAGCGCGCAACCGCGCGCGCGAACTGGAGCGCCTGGCGCAGGAAGCAACATATGGCCAGAAGGGCGTCGCGAGCAAGATCGATGAGCATCGCCGCAATATCCAGACGGCGCACGAACAGGCCGAGCGACTCGTCGCGTCGATCGAGCAGGCGCAGGCCGAACTCGCCCAGATCACCGAACAGACGGCCGAGAACGGCTTGCAGGATGCGCTGGAACTGCGCGCCGAGAAGGAAGAAATCCTGGCCGCGGCGCGCAGGGAACTCGAAGCGCTCACGCAGAAGCTGCGTCAAAGCGACGAGGAGCGTCTCGCGGCCGAGCGCGGTCTGCAGCCGCTGCGCGAGCGCATTACCGAACTGCAGTTGAAGGAACAGGCGGCGCGGCTCAATCGCGAGCAGTTCGTCGAGCAACTGGCGGCCGCCGAGGTGGACGAGCAAGCCCTCGCGGCCAAGCTCACGCCGGACATGAAGCCGTCGTACCTGCAAGGCGAAGTCACCCGCATCAACAACGCGATCAACGCGCTCGGACCGGTCAACATGGCCGCGCTCGAAGAACTGGAGGCCGCGCGCGAGCGCAAGGTTTTCCTCGACGCCCAATCGGCCGATCTGAACGACGCCATCGAAACGCTCGAAGGCGCCATTCGCAAGATCGACGAGGAGACGCGTGTGCTGCTGCAGGGCACGTTCGACGAGGTGAACAAGCATTTCGGGGAACTGTTCCCGATGCTGTTCGGCGGCGGGCAGGCCAAGCTCATCATGACCGGCGACGAAATTCTCGACGCCGGCGTGCAGGTGATGGCCCAGCCGCCCGGCAAGAAGAACTCGACGATTCATTTGCTGTCCGGCGGTGAGAAGGCGCTCACGGCCATTGCGCTGGTGTTTGGCATGTTCCAGCTCAATCCGGCGCCGTTCTGTCTGCTCGACGAGGTCGACGCGCCGCTCGACGACGCGAACACCGAGCGCTACGCCAAGATGGTGGCGCGCATGTCGGATCGCACTCAATTCGTATTTATTTCGCACAACAAGATCGCGATGGAAATGGCCAACCAGCTCATCGGCGTCACCATGCAGGAGCAAGGGGTGTCGCGGATCGTGGCGGTGGACATGGAGTCCGCGATCAATCTGGCCGAGATCGCCTGACCCCGCGCCCACGATGGAGAAGAGAGAGGAACGCCGCGCATGAATGAACTGCAGCTTAGCTTGATTGCCGCAGGGGTAGTGGTACTGCTGGGGGTGGTGGCCTATAACGCCTGGCAGGGCAGCAAGGCGCGAGCGCGCATCCCGCGCCGCATGCCGGTCGACGCAGCGGGCATCGACGCGAGCGCCGCGGCGCCCGAGACCGATGACGATCGTCCGTTCATCGAACCGACGCTCTCGCCGCCGCGCGTGCCGGTGCAATCGGGCGAGCGTCGTGAGCCGACGCTCGGCGCGCTGGGCCAGGCGACGCCGGCCGGCACGTCGGTGCAGGACGCCTTTGCCATCAACGAAGACGCCTGGGATGCGCCGCCCGCCGCGCGCAGGCGCGCTGCGCAGGAGGCCGCTATGTCGGCCGCGTCCGCCGCCGCGCACGCCGGGGACGCCGGGGACGCCGGGGACGCCGCGCTCGCCGTCGAAACCGAAGCTGCCTCGGCCTTGACATCAACCTCGGCCCCGGCCGCCGGAACGGACGCCGTCGCGCATGGCGCCGAGCAGGGCGAGGCGAACGACGCCGCAGGGACCGTCGCGCGCGTCGATGCGGAACTGGCGGCCGACGATACCGTCGATGCGTGCGCTGCGGCGTCCGTCTCGGCTGCGGCCGGCGCCCCGTCGGATGCGGTCGCGGCCGCGCCGGACGGGGCCGGCGCTGCTGCCACTGCAGCTTCCGCAGCCACCGCAGCCACCGCAGCCACCATTCCGACGGCGGTCCGCGCTGCCGCGCCGAGCGGGCCGGCGCCGATCATCGACGAGCGCATCGACTGCATCGTCGATCTGCCGCTCGCGAACGTGATCGCCGCCGAGCGCCTGATGCCGCTCACGGTGCGCATGCGCCGTGCGGGCAGCAAGCCCGTCAACATCGAGGGCCGTGCGGACGAGCATTCGCCGTGGGAGCCGATCCGCACGGGCGGGCGCTACCACCAGTTGCGCATGGCCGTGCAATTGGCCAACCGCGCGGGCGCACTCAACGAAGTCGAATTCTCCGAATTCTCGAATCTCGTGCAGACGCTCTCCGACACCGTGGACGCGCTGCCCGAGTTGCCGGACATGATGGAGACGGTGGCACGCGCCCGCGAGCTCGACGGCTTTGCCGCACAGTGCGACGCGCAACTGTCCGTGAACGTGTTGTCCGACGGCGCACCGTGGTCGGCCAACTACGTGCAGGCGGTGGCAACCCAGGATGGTCTGCTGCTCTCGCGCGACGGCATGCGGTTCGTCAAGCTCGACACGCGGCAGAACCCGGTGTTCATGCTGCAGTTCGGCGACACGAATTTCCTGCGCGACGATCTGACGTACAAGGGCGGCGACCTCATCACGATGCTGCTCGACGTGCCCGTGGCCGACGAGGACCTGCTGCCGTTTCGCCTGATGTGCGATTACGCGCGCTCGATCGGCCAGCGCATCGGCGGCCGGGTGGTGGACGATCAGCGCCGGCCGCTCTCGGATGCTGCGCTGCAAAACGTCGACAAGCAACTGCTCAAGCTCTACGAGCGCCTCGAGGCGAGGGGACTGCCGGCCGGCTCGCCGGTCACGCGCCGCCTGTTCAGTCAGTAAGCCCGGGGCCGATGCCCGGCGGGTGGCGGCGCCGGTGCGGCGCTCTCCGGCGGGCGTTCGATGCACGCCGTTCACCGTTGGGTGAGCGGCGTTTTTATTCCCATTGATTCCTGCTATCGACGACGCCAAGCCGCGGGCGTCGAAGGCATAATGTTCTGAACTCTCGAATCCCGAGTCTCAACGCATGTCCCAAACTTCCGCTACGGGCCAGGGCGCGAAAGCCCATACGGCAGCCGACGCCACGGCGGCAGCAAAGCGCGCCGCCGAGTTGCGCATCGAACTGGCTCGCCACAACCGCGCCTACTACGAAGACGATGCACCGCTCATCCCCGACGCCGAGTACGACCGCCTGTTCGGCGAACTGGTCGCGCTGGAGAACGCCTTCCCGGAATTGCAGCGTCCCGACTCGCCCACGCAGCGCGTCGGCGGCAAGCCGGTGGAGGGCTTCGCGCCGGTCGTGCACCGGGTGCCGATGCTCTCGCTCAACAACGCGTTTACCGATGAGGATGTCGAAGCGTTCGACCGTCGCGTGAGTGACGCGCTGCGCGACGGGGCGGGCGCGAACGTGTCCAGCGGCGATCTGTTCGGCGCGCCCGTCGAATACGCGGCGGAGCTGAAGTTCGACGGCCTCGCGATCGCGCTGCGCTACGAGCACGGCGTGCTGGTGCAAGCCGCGACGCGCGGCGACGGCACGACGGGCGAAGATGTCACCGCCAACATTCGCACCATCAAGAAGATTCCGCTCAGCCTGAACACCGACACGCCCCCTGAGGTGCTCGAGGTGCGCGGCGAAGTGCTGATGTTTCGCGCCGACTTCGACAAACTCAACCGCGCGCAGGAAGCGGCCGGAGAGAAGGTTTTCGTGAACCCGCGCAATGCGGCGGCGGGCAGTCTGCGTCAACTCGATTCGCGCATCACGGCCAGGCGCCCGCTGTCATTCTTCGCTTACGGCGTGGGTGAACTGGTCGGGGTACCGATGCCCGAGACGCACTCGGCGCTGCTCGACTGGTATGTCGAGCTGGGTATTCCCGTCAACGATCGCCGCGAAGTGGTGCAGGGCGCGGCCGGCCTGCTCGCGTTCTATCGGGCCGCCGGCGCGGCGCGCGAGTCGCTGCCGTATGACATCGACGGCGTGGTCTACAAGGTGAATCGCCGCGACGAGCAGGACCGCCTCGGCTTCGTCTCGCGCGCGCCGCGCTTCGCGCTGGCTCACAAGTTTCCGGCGCAGGAGGCGCTGACGACGCTGCTCGACATCGAGGTGCAGGTCGGCCGCACGGGGGCAATCACGCCCGTGGCGCGCCTTGCGCCGGTGTTCGTGGGCGGTGCCACGGTCACGAACGCCACGTTGCACAACGAGGACGAAATTCGCCGCAAGGACGTGATGATCGGCGATACGGTGATCGTCCGGCGCGCCGGCGACGTGATCCCGGAGGTCGTTGGCGCGGTGCTCGATCGCCGCCCGGCCGACGCCCGCGCCTTCGTCATGCCGACCGAATGCCCGGTCTGTGGCTCGGCGATCGAGCGGCTGCCCGATGAGGCGATCGCGCGGTGCACTGGCGGCCTGATTTGCGCAGCACAGCGTAAGCAGGCGCTGCTGCATTTCGCGCAGCGCCGTGCGCTCGATATCGAGGGGCTGGGTGACAAGCTGGTGGAGCAGCTCGTCGACCAGCAGATCATTCGCACGCCGGCCGATCTGTTCAAGCTGGGCGTGGCGAAGCTGGCCGCGCTCGATCGGATGGCCGACAAATCGGCGTCCAATCTGGTGGCGTCGATCGACAAGGCGCGTCACACGACGCTCGCCCGCTTCATTTTTGCGCTGGGCATTCGCCATGTGGGCGAGGCGACCGCAAAGGATCTCGCCCGTCATTTCGGCAAGCTCGACAACCTGATTGCGGCGTGCAAGCGCGATTCGGACCTGACGGAACTGCTTGCCGTGCCGGACGTCGGACCGGTGGTGGCCGAGTCGATCAACAATTTCTTCTGCGAAGATCATAATGTCGAGGTGATCGAGCAGTTGCGCGCCGCGGGCGTGAGCTGGCCGGAGTCGGAACCGGCCGCCGCGGCGCCGTTGCCGCTGGCAGGCAAGACCTTCGTGCTTACAGGCACGCTGCCGACGCTCTCGCGCGACGAGGCCAAGGCGATGCTCGAAGAGAAGGGAGCGAAAGTGGCCGGCTCCGTGTCTGCGAAGACGAACTATGTCGTCGCGGGCGCCGAGGCCGGCAGCAAGCTGGCGAAGGCCGAGGCACTGGGGGTGCCCGTGCTCGACGAGGACGCTATGCGCGCAATGTTGGCCGCGCTTTGATGTGAGGACCCGACCGATGATTCGCGACATTCTGAAGATGGGCGATCCGCGCTTGTTGCGCATCGCCAAGGCGGTGGAGCAGTTCGATACGCCCGAGTTGCACGAACTCGTGGCCGACATGTTCGACACGATGAAGCACGCAAACGGCGCGGGTCTGGCCGCGCCGCAGATCGGCGTCGATCTGCAGGTGGTGATCTTCGGCTTCGAACACAACGATCGCTATCCGGACGCGCCCGAAGTGCCCGAGACGGTGCTCATCAACCCGGTGATCACGCCGCTCACGCAGGACATGGAGGAGGGCTGGGAAGGGTGCCTGTCGGTGCCCGGCTTGCGGGGGATGGTCAACCGCTATTCCATGCTGCGTTATGAAGGTTTCGATCAATACGGTCGCGTCATCGACCGTGTGGCGGAAGGCTTCCATGCGCGAGTGGTGCAGCACGAGTGCGATCACCTGATTGGCAAGCTCTATCCGATACGCATCACGGATTTCACCAAGTTCGGCTTCACGGAGATCCTGTTCCCGGGCTTGGACCCGGCCAACGACGATTGACGCGCGACACGTTGGCGCGTTGGAATGGAAAAGCCCGCCGAAAATGGCGGGCTTTTTCTTGGTGCGACCGGGAGTGGTGGAAGCCCTCTGCGGCATTCACGCCGGCCCTGGCAACCGGCGTGCGGGAATCAGAACGTTTCGCCCGGGCGCAGGTAACGCCACTCGCCGACAGGCAGGTTGCCAAGCGTGATGCGCCCCATTCGCACGCGCTTGAGGCCCGTCACATGCAGTCCGACGAGTTCGCACATTCGACGAATCTGGCGCTTCTTGCCTTCCTTGAGCACGAAACGCAGTTGCTCCGGGTTCTGCCAGTCGACCTGCGCCGGCTTGAGCGGCTGATCGTCGAGCGCCAGACCGTGACGCAGCAACGCCAGACGCTCGGCCGGGAAGTGCGCCTGGACGTTGTGCGAATGCTCGTTGAACGAGACGCGGACGAGATATTCCTTTTCGATCTCGGAGTCCTCGCCAATCAGCTGTTTCGCGACGCGGCCGTCCTGCGTCAGGACAAGCAGGCCCGTCGAGTCGATGTCGAGGCGTCCCGCCGGGGCGAGACTGCGCAGATGCGACGGCGAGAAGCGTATGCCGGCGTCGTCCTCGCTCCAATGGTGTTCGCGCGTAACCAGTACGACGGCCGGCTCATAGCCGTCCTCCGCCTGTCCCGACACGTATCCGACGGGTTTGTGCAGAAGGACCGTCACGCGATTGGCCTGTTCCTTTTGGGCGGCCTGGACGACCGTGATGTCCTGTGTCGGCAGAATCTTCGTACCGAGCTCGGTTACCACCTTGCCATCGACACGCACCCAGCCCTTGGCGATCCACTCGTCCGCTTCGCGACGCGAGCACAGGCCAAGTTGGGACATGCGCTTGGACAGACGCAGCGAGCCGGCGGCGTCGTGGTGAATCTTGATGTCGTCATCGCTGTCACGCCGGGCGCGTGCGGGGCGAGCCTGGGGGGCCGGGCGGGCGCTCCGGGCGCCCGGGGCGCTGCCTTCGGCGCCACGGCGCGGGCGCTCTTCATCGAAGCGACGCGGCGGGCGCTCGTCCGCGCCGCGCTTGACCGGGCGCGCGTAGTCACCGCTCCGGGTGCTGCCTTCGGCGCCACGGCGCGGGCGCTCTTCATCGAAGCGACGCGGAGGGCGATCGTCCGCGCCGCGCTTGACCGGGCGTGCGTAGTCACCGCTCCGGGCGCTGCCTTCGGCGCTGCGGCGCGGGCTCTCCTCAGCATTGAAGCGAGCCGGACGGGCGCCCGCCACACGCTCGCGCTGACCGCGCGCCGGTGGGCGTTCGCCGCTCGTGCGCTTCTCGTATGGCTTGGTACTGCCTGCGGCCTTGCGGGGCGCAGTCCCGGAGGGGCGAGCACCACCGGCGGGTGCCGGCACATCGCCCGCCGGGCGCGGCCGCGCGGGCTTAGTCGGCCTAGTCGGCTTAGTCGGCTCATTCGCCTTCGTCGGCTTCGTCGGCCTCATCTTCGCGCCGGACCCATCGAGCATTGACGCGGGCACGGCTTTGGTCGGGCGCCGAAGCGGGCTCGACGAGCGCACGGGCGCGCGGGTCTTGTCGAGGATGCGGGGATGTTTGGCGCTCAGCTTGGCGCGCGGGGTATCGCTCATGGTTCCAGTGCTTCGAGTAATTCGGTCTCGACGGCGATTTGCAGGCGGTTATCCTGCAAGCGGCTGCCGTCGAGCAGGAACGTGTCTTCGACACGCTCGCCGAGGGTGTTGATGCGGGCGGTACGCACGCTCACGCCATGACGCGCGAGCACGCGGGCGACCGCGTAGAGCAGGCCGGTGCGGTCGTTGGCCGATACCGACAGCAAGTAGTATTGGCCGCGATCGTCAGGGCGCAGATCGACGCGCGGAGTGACGGGGAAGCTGCGCGAGCGGCGCGGCAGGCGCCCCTTGTTCGGTTCGGCCAACGGTTCGGCGCGCGTGAGCAGCGAGACCAACTCGCTCTCCACCAGGCTGATGATGTCGCGATAGCTCGTATCGAGGCCCGGGTCGGTAAGCAGGAAGCTGTCGAGCGCGAAGCCCTCGCTGGTCGTGTGTACCTTGGCGTCGAGAATCGACAGGCCCTTGCGCTCGAAATAGCCGCAAATTCGGGCAAACAGGTCCACCTGGTCGCGCACGTAGACCATCACCTGCAATCCTTCCCCAATCGGCGAGGGACGCGCCTTGACGATGGGCTCGGCGCTCTGCACATGTCGCCACAAATGGCGCGTCTGCCATGCGACATCCGCCGGGTCGTTGCGCAGGAAATAAGCGACGTCCAGCGTGTTCCACAGCGCCTCCTGCGCGCGTTCGGGCACCGTGTACAGCCGTAGCAGGCCGAGCGCTTCCTCCTTGCGCGCCTTGAGCCGTGCATGCGGATCGGGATTGGCCCCGCCCAGCACCTGCAATGTCAGGCGGTAGAGGTCTTCGAGCAGCTTGCCCTTCCACGCGTTCCACACCTTCGGGCTGGTGCCGCGAATGTCGGCAACCGTCAGCAGGTAGAGCGCCGTCAGACGACGCTCGTTGCCGACCTTGTCGGCGAACCGGCGAATGACCTCGGGGTCGGTGGTGTCCTGCTTCTGCGCCACCGTGCTCATCGTCAGATGCTCGCCGACGAGCCACACGATCAACTCCGTATCCTCGCGGCCGAGGCCATGGCGCGTACAGAAGCGCCGGGCGTCGACCATGCCCAGTGTGGAGTGATCGCCGCCGCGGCCCTTCGCGATGTCATGGAAGAGGGCGGCGATGGTCAATACCCACGGCCGGTCGAAGTTCGCGATCAACTGGCTGCAGAACGGGTATTCGTGCGTGTGTTCCGCCACCGCGAAGCGGCGGATGTTGCGCACCACCATCAGGATGTGCTGGTCGACCGTGTAGACGTGGTAGAGGTCGTGCTGCATCTGGCCCACGACGCGACGGAAGTTGATCAGATAGCGGCCCAGCACGCTTGTCTGGTTCATCAGACGCAAGGCGTGCGTGATGCCCTGCGGCTGCTGCAGGATTTCGAGGAACGTCCGTCGGTTCTCCGGATCGGCGCGCCAGCGGGCGTCCATCAGTTCGCGGGCGTTATACAGCGCGCGCAGCGTTCTCGCCGACAGGCCCTTCACGCCGACGACCTGCTCGTACAGCAGGAAGGTCTCGAGGATCGCGTTCGGGTGACGCTGATACAACTCGTCGTCCGCAATCTCGATCATTCCTTGCTTTTCGACGAATCGCTCGTTGATTACGCGCGTCACACCGCTGGTCTGCGGGAAGAGGCGGGCTTCGACATTGAGCAGCAGCACGGTGTTGAGCTGCGAGACGGCTTTCGCGGCCCAGTAATACCGGCGCATGAGTTGCTCGCTCGCGCGCTTGGTCGGCGTTGCCTCGAACCCGAGGCTTTGCGCGAGCGACGTCTGCATGTCGAACACGAGGACGTCCTGGCGACGCCGCGCAATCAGATGGAGCCGCGCGCGCAGCCCTTTCAGGAACTGCTCGTTGCGACGCAGTTCCTTGAGCTCGCGCTCGGTGAGCAAGTCGCGTGCGAAGAGCTCCGCCCAACTGTTGCCCAGGCCGGCCGCCTTCGTCATCCACAGGATTACCTGCAAGTCGCGCAGCCCGCCCGGGCTTTCCTTGCAGTTCGGCTCCAGACTGTACGGCGTGTCCTGATACTTGGCGTGCCGCTGGCGGATCTCCAGCTGCTTGCTGCGAAAGAACGCGAGCGGATCGAGATCGGCGGCAAAGCGTTGCCCGAATTCGTCGAAAAGCGCGCGATTGCCCGTGAGAAAGCGCGCCTCGAGCAGACTTGTCTGCACGGTGATGTCGGCATGGGCTTCGGTCAGGCACTCGTCTACCGTGCGGACCGACGAGCCGATTTCCAGCCCGATGTCCCACAGAAAACCAATGAACGGCTCCACGTGCTGCGTGAGCGCCTCGCCATCGATGCTGCGGTGCAGCAACAGGATGTCGACATCCGAATACGGATAGAGCTCACCGCGCCCGTAGCCGCCCACGGCGACCAGCGCGAGACCGTCTGGCATGCCGCACTGGGCCCAGGCCTCGCGCATCGATTGATCGACGGCCTGGCAGAGTCCGTGCAGCAGGGCGTCGACCTTGCCATGCGCGGTGAAACGCTCGACGAGGTCGGCCTTGCGTTGCCTGAGGGCCTGACGTAGCGGGGACGGGGCATGAGCACGCGCGTGCATGGCGGCTTCTTCCTGAGTGTATGTGACGGGTCAGGCCGGGGCGGCCGCCCTCATCGGCGGCCGGGCATGGGGGCTTCGAAGTCGGCGAACGTCAGGCGGCCGCGGGAAAAGACGCCACATAGGCGGACCCCGGCGGCGGCGGCGGCGTGAGGGCCGAGTGCGTGAGCACCTCGTGCCCCGTTTCCGTCACGAGCACGGTGTGTTCCCACTGCGCCGACAGACTGCGGTCGCGCGTCTTCACCGTCCACTGGTCCGGCATCGTGCGGATTTCACGCTTGCCGGCGTTGATCATCGGCTCGATGGTGAAGATCATGCCGGCCTGCAGCTCGATGCCGGTGCCCGGGCGTCCGTAGTGCAGGATCTGGGGATCTTCGTGAAACACCTGGCCAATGCCGTGGCCGCAGTATTCGCGCACGACGCTGTAACCCTGCGCTTCGGCATGCGTCTGGATCGCGTGCCCGATGTCGCCCAGATGCGCGCCTGGCCGGACCTGGTTGATGCCGAGCCACATGCACTCGTAAGTGACCTGCGCCAAGCGTCTGGCCAGGATCGAGCCTTCGCCGACGATGAACATGCGGCTCGTATCGCCGAAGTAGCCGTCCTTGATGACGGTGATGTCGATGTTCAGCGCGTCGCCGTTCTTGAGGACCTTGTCGCCCGGAATGCCGTGGCAGATCACGTCGTTCACGGAAATGCAGGTGGCCTTCGGGTAGGGCGGATAGCCGGGCGGCTGATAGTTCAGCGGCGCGGGCACGGTCCCTTGCTCCTTGACCATGTACTCGTGGCACAGCCGGTCGAGCTCCCCGGTCGTCACGCCCGCGCGGACGTGCGGCGTAATGAAATCGAGCACTTCGCTGGCCAGGCGGCAGGCGACGCGCATCATTTCGATGTCGTGGGCATTCTTGAGGGTGATGGCCATTGCTGGATCTGACAGATTGCGGAAACAATGCCGCATTATCGCATCAATGGGCCGGTTTCGGCCCGCGCGGCGCGGATTTCGGCCGATTCCGAGGCGAATTTTCCGAACTTCCGGACCCGGCCTCGGACGGCGCCCCGGACCGGGCGCAATGCCGCATGGACCGGGCGTTTGGCGGGTCGCATGACAGGCTTGTGCGTCACTTGAGCGAAGGCGCCCCGCGATGCTATAATCTCGGGCTAAGTCGAGGACGAGTTGTCAATAAAGCCAAGGGTTTTCCCTTGGCTTTCAAGGGTCCTGGCCGGATTTTTGGGGTGTTTTGCCCCCGTGTGGTGCCAAATAAAGGCGTCGCGTCCGGTGAGGCGGGCGATATTCGCCTCGGCTTGGAAACTTTTGAAATCGCGGGCCGGCGCACCCAGGGTGCCCGATTTTCGCAGGCGGGTCATGCAAAGCTGTGTGGCAGTCTGGCGAAACGGGTACGGCAGCCGGTCTAAGACCCAACCCTCACGGAGAATCACATGTCTGTCACGATGCGTCAGATGCTGGAAGCGGGCGTCCATTTCGGTCACCAAACCCGTTTCTGGAACCCCAAGATGGCCCCCTATATCTTCGGCCATCGCAACAAGATTCACATCATCAACCTCGAAAAGACGTTGCCGATGTACCAGGACGCACTGAAGTACGTGCGTCAACTGGCCGCCAACCGTGGCACGATCCTGTTCGTGGGCACGAAGCGCCAGGCGCGTGAAATCGTGGCGGAAGCCGCAACGCGCGCGGGTATGCCTTACGTCAACAACCGTTGGCTGGGCGGCATGCTGACGAACTTCAAGACCCTGAAGTCGTCGATCAAGAAGCTCAAGGACATGGAGCAGGCTCTGGAAGCCGGCGAACAAGAGCGCATGAGCAAGAAGGAAGCGCTGCTGTTCGATCGCGAAATGGCCAAGCTGCAGAAGTCCATCGGTGGCGTGAAGGAAATGGGCGGCATGCCCGACGCCATCTTCGTGGTCGACGTCGGCTACCACAAGATCGCCATCACCGAAGCCAACAAGCTGGGCATTCCGGTGATCGCCGTGGTCGACACGAACCACTCGCCGGATGGCGTGGACTACGTCATCCCGGGTAACGACGACTCGAGCAAGGCTGTCGAGCTGTACGTGCAAGGCGTTGCCGACGCCATCCTCGAAGGCCGTGCAAACGCCGTCAAGGAAGTCGTCGAAGCCGTGCGCGGCGATGGCGACGAGTTCGTCGAAGTGAACGAAGAGGCGTAAGCGGCCACCGCTGCGTAACAAAAGGGGCTGCTGGTGGCGCCCCTTTTTTTAGTCTGATTTCCCCGCGTCGGGTGCGCGGGGCGCCAGGGGCGGGCAGCGAGGCCGTCACGGCGCCGTCTCCACCCGACTGATTCGATATACAGGAGTAAGAGATGCCGGCAATTACTGCAGCAATGGTGGGCGAACTGCGCGCCAAGACCGATGCGCCGATGATGGAATGCAAGAAGGCGCTGACCGAAGCCGACGGCGACATGGTCCGCGCCGAGGAAATCCTGCGCGTCAAGCTGGGCAGCAAGGCGAGCAAGGCCGCAAGCCGTATCACGGCCGAGGGCGTGATCGCCGCCTACATCGACGGCGGCAAGGGCGCCGTGGTCGAAATCAACTGCGAGACCGACTTCGTCTCGAAGAACGACGACTTCCTGAAGTTCGCCAACGACCTGGCCAAGCTGGTCGCCGAGCAGAACCCGGCCGACGTGGCGGCGCTCTCGGCCCTGCCGCTCGACGGCAAGACGGTCGAACAAGTGCGCGCCGACCTGATCGGCAAGATCGGCGAGAACATGACGATTCGCCGCTTCCAGCGCTATGAAACGTCGGCCAAGCTCGCGGCCTACCTGCACGGCACGCGCATCGGCGTGATGGTCGAGTACGACGGCGCAGATCCGGAAGTCGGCAAGAACGTGGCCATGCACATCGCCGCCATGAAGCCGGTGGCCGTGTCGGGCGACCAGGTTTCGCCGGAACTGATCGAGAAGGAGCGCAAGGTCGCCGCCGAGAAGGCCGCCGAGTCGGGCAAGCCGGCCGAGATCGTCGCCAAGATGGTGGAAGGCAGCGTGCAGAAATTCCTGAAGGAAGTCTCGCTGTTCAACCAGGCTTACGTGAAGGACGACAAGTCGACCGTCGAGCAGATGCTCAAGGCCAACAACACCACGGTCAAGGGCTTCACCATGTTCGTGGTCGGCGAAGGCATCGAGAAGAAGCAGGACGACTTCGCTGCCGAAGTGGCTGCCCAGGTGGCCGCTGCCAAGCAGTCGTAATTCGCGCAGCACGCAGTACCCGGGGGCGGCCATGCCGTCCCCGTTGTTTCATCCAGAATACCCTCACAGTGCCCGACCAGACTTCTTAAGGACCGCCATGTCTACTCCTTACAAACGCGTACTTCTCAAGCTCTCTGGTGAAGCCCTCATGGGTGACGATGCGTTCGGCATCAATCGCGCGACCATCGAGCGGATGGTGGCCGACATTGCCGAAGTCGTGCGCTTGGGCACGCAACTGGCCGTCGTGATCGGCGGCGGCAACATTTTCCGGGGTGTGGCAGGCGGGGCCGCCGGCATGGACCGCGCAACGGCCGACTACATGGGCATGCTCGCGACGATGATGAACGCGCTGGCCTTGCAGGACGCCATGCGTCACGCCGGCATCGAAGCGCGTGTGCAATCCGCGCTGCGCATGGACCAGGTGGTCGAGCCCTACATTCGTCCGCGTGCGATCCGTCAGCTCGAAGAGGGCAAGGTCGTGATCTTCGCCGCCGGTACGGGCAACCCGTTCTTCACCACCGACACCGCCGCCGCGTTGCGCGGCTCCGAAGTCGGTGCGGAAGTGGTGCTCAAGGCAACCAAGGTCGATGGCGTATACTCGGCCGACCCCAAGAAGGACCCCAACGCAGTAAAGTATTCGACCATCAGCTTCGACGAGGCCATCTCGAAGAACCTGCAGGTCATGGACGCGACCGCTTTCGCGCTGTGCCGCGATCAGAAGATGCCGGTGCGCGTGTTCTCGATCGTCAAGCCGGGCGCGCTCAAGCACGTCATCCTCGGCGAGGACGAGGGAACGCTCGTCCACGTTTGAGCTCAAATTGCGGCGTCGGCGGGCATTGGCGCGCCGACGCCGTATCATTTACGTTTGCGTATCAATTCAAGGTTTGGAGGTTGTCATGACCGTTGCTGACATCAAGAAGAATGTCGAGCAAAAAATGCAAAGCTCGATCGAATCGTTCAAGAACAACCTGGCGAAGATTCGTACCGGTCGCGCGCATACCGGCCTGCTCGATCATGTGCAGGTCGATTACTACGGCTCGATGGTGCCGATCTCGCAAGTGGCCAACGTCAACCTCATCGACGGTCGCACGATCGGCGTGCAGCCGTGGGAAAAGAAGATGGTCGCCGCCGTCGAGAAGGCCATCCGCGAGTCGGATCTCGGCCTGAATCCCGCCACGCAAGGCGATCTGATCCGCGTGCCGATGCCCATGCTGACCGAAGAGCGTCGACGCGAGCTGACCAAGCTGGTCAAGTCCGAAGGCGAAAGTGCGAAGGTCGCCGTGCGCAACCTGCGTCGCGATGCCAACGAGCAGCTGAAGAAGCTGGTCAAGGACAAGGAGGCTTCGGAAGACGACGAGCGCCGCGGCAGCGAAGACGTGCAGAAGCTCACCGACAAGTTTGTCGCCGAAATCGACAAGCTCGTGCAGCAGAAGGACGCCGAGATCATGACGGTCTGAGGGCCGCCGGCCTTCACCGTAAGACTCTCGTCGACTTTTTGCGACTTCCGCGCCGTATCTCAATGGGTTTTCTCAGCTCCACGCTCACCGTTCCCGAGACAGCGAGCATCCCGCGCCACGTCGCCATCGTGATGGATGGCAACGGGCGTTGGGCCACCAGTCGTAAATTGCCACGCGTGGCGGGCCACAAGCGCGGTGTCGATGCCGTGCGTGAAGCGGTGACGGCGTGCGCCGAACTCGGCGTCGAGTACCTGACCCTGTTCGCGTTCAGCTCCGAGAACTGGCGTCGCCCGCAGGACGAGGTCTCGACGCTGATGCAGCTCTTCATCCTCGCGCTGGAGCGAGAAGTCGGCAAACTGCACAGCAACGGCATTCGTTTGCGCGTCATCGGCGCGCTCGAAGCGTTCGAGCCGCGCATTCAGGAACTGGTCCGGCGTGCCGAAGAGCGCACGCAGGACAACAAGGGCCTCACGCTCACCATTGCCGCCAACTACGGCGGGCGCTGGGACATTCTGCAAGCGGCGCAGAAGCTTGCGGCGGCGCGCGTCGCGCAGGGTGGGGCCGCTGCGCTCGAGACCTCGTTCAGCGAGGAAGATCTCGCGCCGTATCTGAGCATGGCCTACGCCCCGGAGCCGGACCTGTTCATCCGCACCGGCGGCGACCAGCGGGTCAGTAATTTTCTGCTTTGGCAACTGGCGTACACTGAACTGTATTTCACCGAAGAATACTGGCCGGACTTCAACGCCAACACGCTCAAGCGGGCGATCGCCGAGTTTCAGCAGCGCGAACGCCGTTTTGGCCGTACCAGCGCGCAAGTCCAGAACTCCTCGGGACAATCCGCCTGATGCTCAAGACACGCGTCATTACCGCTGTCGTACTTCTCGCCATTCTGTTGCCCGTGATCTTCGTCGGTACGCCGGCGCAGTTCGCATTGCTCGCGGCCGTCATCGTCGCCGCGGCCGGCTGGGAATGGGCAAGGCTGGTCGGACTCAACAGTACCGGCGCGGTTTTCTACGGGGCGCTCTCGCTGCTGGGCGTGGGCCTCACGTGGGGCGGCGGCTGGACCTCTTCGGGCCTCTGGCTCAAGCCCGCGGCCATTTTCTGGCTGCTCGCGGGCCCCTACACGCTGATGCGCAAGCCCGCCACGAAGGGCGCCTGGCGCGCGCTGCTGCTCGTGGCCGGCCCGGTGCTGCTGATCGCGGCGTGGCAGGCGCTGTGTCTGGCGCGTGAGCGCGGCGTGGCGTTCCTGCTGTCGGTGCTGGTGATCGTATGGCTGGCCGATACCGGCGCCTACTTCGCGGGGCGCGCATTCGGCCGCCGCAAGCTGGCGCCGTCCATCAGCCCCGGCAAGTCGTGGGAAGGGGCGGTCGGCGGATGGCTGCTGGTACTGGTGGTCGCGGCTGGCGTGCTCGCGAGCGGCATGCAGGCGCCGACCCTCGTCTCGCACCTCGCCGGCACGCTCGGACTGGCGCTCGGCGCGCTGGCGCTGACGCTGCTGGTGGCGTTCTCGGTCGTGGGCGACCTGTTCGAATCTCAACTCAAACGGCAGGCCGGCGTGAAGGATTCCAGCGCGCTGCTGCCCGGCCACGGAGGCGTGCTCGACCGAATCGACGCATTGCTCCCGGTCCTCCCGTTGGCTCTGCTCCTCGTCTGATCATGTCGCAACGTCTCTCCATTCTCGGCTCCACCGGCTCCATCGGCGTCAGCACGCTCGATGTCGTGGGCCGTCATCCCGACCGCTTTGCCGTCTACGCGCTCTCGGCGCATCGCAACCTCGATCGCCTGTTCGAGCAGTGCGTCGCGCATCGTCCGCAGGTGGCCGTGGTCGCCGACGCCGACGGGGCTCGCTCGCTCGCGGCGCGTCTGGCCGACGCCGGGCTGAAGACCGAAGTCGCTTACGGGCCGCAGGCGCTCGTGGACATCGCTCAAGCGCCGCAAGCGACGACGGTCGTGGCCGCCATCGTTGGCGCCGCGGGTCTTCAGTCGACGCTCGCTGCGGCTCGTGCTGGCAAGCGCATTCTGCTTGCCAACAAGGAGTCGCTCGTGCTCTCCGGGGCGCTGTTCATGGCGACGGCCGAGCGCGCCGGCGCCACGCTGCTGCCGCTCGACAGCGAGCACAACGCCATTTTCCAGTGCCTGCCGCAAGTGGCGGGCGAGAGCCGGATTTCCACGCGCGGCGTGGAGAAACTGGTGCTGACGGCCTCGGGCGGACCGTTTCGCGAGCGCGAACTGGCCTCGCTGGAAAACGTGACGCCGGATCAAGCGTGCGCGCACCCGAACTGGGTCATGGGCCGCAAGATTTCCGTCGACTCGGCCAGCATGATGAACAAGGGGCTGGAAGTCATCGAGGCGCACTGGCTCTTCAATATGCCGCCCGAGAAGATCGAGGTGCTGATTCATCCGCAAAGCGTGATCCATTCGATGGTCACGTACACGGACGGTTCCACGCTCGCCCAGCTCGGCAACCCCGACATGCGCACGCCGATCGCGCACGCGCTGGCGTTCCCCGATCGGGTGGCGTCGGGCGTGCCGAGCCTGAATCTGGCGGACATTGCCCGTCTGACGTTCGAGGCGCCGGACCTGCGCCGCTTCCCGTGCCTGCGCCTGGCGTTCGAGACGCTGCATCGCGGCGGCACGGCCGGTGCGCTGCTCAATGCTTCCAACGAAGTCGCCGTCGCCGCCTTCCTCGAAGGGCGCATCCGCTTCACGGCAATCGCACAGGTGGTCGAACAGGTGCTCGATACCGTGCCGGTCGGCGAAGCCACGTCGCTCGAGGTGGTGCTCGAGGCCGACCGCCGCGCCCGCGAACTGGCGACGGGCATCGTCGCCGCATTGCCCGCCCCGGCGTTTTCCTGACGCCACGTCGATGTCATAACGTCCCCGAGGCCCCGTCCCGCTCATGAATCTGCTCACCACGCTGCTCGCTTTCGCCGTCGCCATTGGCGTGCTGGTGGTGTTCCACGAGTTGGGGCATTACACGGTGGCGCGGCTTTGCGGCGTGAAGGTGCTGCGTTTCTCGGTGGGGTTCGGCGCGCCGCTCTTCAAGTGGACGATGGGGCGTGACCGTACCGAATGGACGGTGTGCGCCTTGCCGCTGGGGGGCTACGTTCGCATGCTCGACGAGCGTGACGAGACGCAGATCGTTGCGCCGGAAGACCGGGATCGCGCCTTCAACCGTCAATCCGTCTACAAGCGATTCGCCATCGTGGCGGCCGGGCCGGTCGCCAACTTCCTCCTTGCCATCGCGCTTTACACCGGTCTGAATCTCACCGGCGTGACCGAGCCGGTCGCGCGCATTGCGCCGCCGGCGGCCGGAACGCTGGCTGCGCGCGCGGGCCTCTCGGGGGGCGAACTGATCACCGGCGTTCGCGAAAACGGTAACGATCCCGATGCCGCCGTAGGCGACGAAGTGCCGGTGCGCTCTTGGGAAGACCTGCGCTGGCGGCTCGTCGATCCGATCATCGAAGGGCAGCGCGTCACGCTGGTGGCGCGTACGCGCGACGGCCGGGCCGAGTACACGCTGGACGCCGCGGGTCAGCATTTCGAAGGCGACGGCGAGCAGGATTTCATGCAGCGCCTGGGGCTGGTGCCGTCGGCGCGCGTCAAGGTCGGGCAATTGGTGCCGGGAAGCGCCGCGCAGAAGGCGGGCTTGCGCGTAGGCGACGAGATCACGGCCGTCGATGGCAGCCCGTTGGCGTCGGCCAAGGCGCTGGTGGATGCCGTGCGCGCGCACCCCGGCAAGCCCATGACGCTGACCGTGCGCCGCGACGGCGGTGTGCGCAGCGTAACGCTTACACCGAGCGCCGAAGTCGAGCCGGCGGGCGAGGGCAGTGCAGCCAGGCCGGCGGGCGCCCCCGTGGGCAAGATCGGCGCCGCGCTCGCAAGCCAGGTCGATTCGGTGAGCGTGCGTTACGGCCTCTTCGAGGCAATCGGCCGCGGTGCGCAGCGCACATGGGATGTGACGGCGTTCAGCGTGCGCATGTTCGGCAAGATGATCGTCGGGCAGGCGTCGCTCAAAAACCTGAGCGGGCCGGTCACGATTGCCGATTATGCGGGGCGTTCCGCACGTCTGGGACTCGATTATTTCGTCGCCTTTCTGGCCCTTGTCAGCATTAGTCTCGGCGTATTGAATCTGTTGCCGATTCCGGTTCTGGACGGTGGCTATCTGTTATATTATGCGGTCGAAGCGATTACCGGGCGGGCGGTTTCCGAACGGTGGCAGGGCGCGCTGCAACGAGTGGGCATCGTCTGCATCCTTGCGCTCTCTGCCGTAGCACTTTTCAACGACCTGTCGAAGTTGCTGCACTAGACAGCGTCACGCGCCTGCCGGTCGCAGGCAAATCCGAGTTTTTACGATTCAATTGTTTCTTGGGGAAGCAAGTTGTCGAATAAATACCACCTTGTTCCGAAGACCCTGGTGATTGCGGTTCTGGCGGCACACAGTTTCCTGGCGCGCGCCGTCGAGCCGTTCGTGGTCAAGGATATCCGAGTGGAGGGCTTGCAGCGCATCGAACCCGGCACGGTGTTCTCCTACCTGCCGGTCAAACCGGGTGACAAGTTCAACGACGATAAGGGCACCGAAGCAATTCGTGCCCTTTATGCAACGGGCCTGTTCTCGGACGTGAGCGTCGAAGCGCAAGGCAGCGTGCTGGTGGTGCACGTCAACGAGCGTCCCGCAATTGCGAGCATCGACTTTCTCGGCATCAAGGAATTCGACAAGGACGGTCTGAAGAAGGCGCTGCGCTCGGTCGGCCTGACCGAAGGTCGCACGTTCGATCGCAACCTGCTCGACAAGTCGGAGCAGGAACTCAAGCGTCAATACCTTACGCGCGGTTATTACGCTGCCGAGGTGAAGACGACGGTCACGCCGCTCGAGCGCAACCGGGTGGGCATTCAGTTCGCCGTGACCGAAGGCCCGAAGGCAACGATCCAGCAGATCAACTTCGTGGGTAACAAGGCGTTCTCCTCCTCGGACCTGATGTCCGAGATGGAGCTGGGCACGCCGAACTGGCTGTCGTGGTACTCGAAGAACGATCTGTATTCCAAGGACAAGCTCACCGGCGATCTGGAAAAGCTGCGTTCGTTCTACCTGAATCGCGGTTATTTGGAATTTAACATCGACTCCACCGACGTCTCGATTACGCCGGACAAGGACCAGATGTTCCTGACGATCAATCTGCACGAAGGCGAGCCGTACAAGGTCTCGGACGTGAAGCTCACCGGCGAGATGCTCGGCAAGCAGGACGACATCCAGAAGCTCGTGCAACTCAAGGCCGGCGACACGTTCTCCGCGGCGAAGCTGCAGGCGAGCACCAAGGCCATCTCCGATCTGCTCGGCAACTACGGCTTCGCCTTCGCCAACGTGAACGCGCAGCCGACGATCGATCGCAACAACCACACGGTGGCGTTGACGATGACGATCGATCCGGGCCGCCGCGTGTACGTGCGCAAGATCAACATCGTGGGCAACTCGCGCACGCGCGACGAAGTCATTCGCCGCGAGCTGCGCCAGCTCGAGAGCTCGTGGTACGACGCGGACCGCCTGAAACTCTCGCAGGACCGTATCAACCGTCTGGGCTACTTCACCGACGTGAACGTGACGACCGAGCCGGTGCCCGGCTCGAACGATCAGGTCGACCTGCAGGTGAAGGTGGAGGAAAAGCCGACGGGGACGATCAACGTCGGTGCCGGCTTCTCGTCGACCGACAAGGTCGTGCTGCAGGCCGGTATCAGCCAGGACAACGTGTTCGGCTCGGGCACGTCGCTCTCGGTGAACGTAAACACCGGCAAGACCTACCGCACGCTGGCGGTCACGCAGGTCGATCCGTACTTCACCGTCGACGGCGTGAGCCGCATTACCGACGTCTATTACCGCACGTATCAGCCGCTGCTGCTCACGAGCGATTCGGACTTCCGTATCAACACGCTGGGCGGCAACCTCAAGTTCGGTGTGCCGTTCTCGGAAGTCGATACGGTGTTCTTCGGTCTGGGTTTCGAACAGACGCGCCTGCACCTGACGAGCGACGGCACCACGCCGCAGCGCTACATCGACTACGCGAACCAGTTCGGCTACGTCAGCAACAACTATCCGCTCACGATCGGCTGGTCGCGCGATTCGCGTGACAGCGCGCTGATCCCGAACCGCGGTCACTATCAGCAGGCCAACCTGGAAGTCGGCACGCCGATCGGTACGACCAAGTACTTCCGCGCGTATTACCAGCACCAGTACTACTATCCGGTAAGCCGCGGCTTCACGCTGGCGTTGAACGGCGAGGTGGGCTACGGTCACGGGCTGGGCGGCCAGCCGTTCCCGATCTTCAAGAACTACTTCGCGGGCGGTATCGGTTCGGTACGCGGTTACGAGCCGAGCTCGCTGGGGCCGAAGGATACGAACGGGGAGCCGCTGGGTGGCGCCTCGAAGCTCATCGGCAACGTCGAACTGACGTTCCCGCTGCCGGGCACGGGTTACGATCGCACGCTGCGCATCTTCACGTTCTTCGATGGCGGTAACGTGTTCGATAACGGCCAGGCGATCACCTTCAATAACCTGCGCTATTCTTACGGCTTCGGCCTGTCGTGGATTTCGCCGATCGGCCCGCTCAAACTCTCGATGGGCTTCCCGCTGGTCAAGAAGACGGGCGACCAGTATCAGAAATTCCAGTTCCAGGTCGGTACGTCGTTCTGACGACGGCGCGTCGACCGGTTACGAATGAATCATCGTTGTAAGGGGTAATACATTGAACGGTATCCGTAAGCATTGCCTGCGCGGCGTGGCCGCGGCGTTGCTGGCCGGCGCGGCGTTTGCCGCCACGGCCCAGGATGCGCGCATCGCCGCTGTCAATTCGGATCGCATTCTGCGCGATTCGGCACCGGCCAAGGCGGCGCAAGCCAAGCTCGAAGCCGAGTTCTCCAAGCGGGACGCGGATCTGCAAAGCATGGCCCAACGTCTCAAGGCGATGTCGGACAAGCTCGACAAGGACAATCCCACGCTGTCCGACGCCGAGCGCGCCAAGCGCCAGCGCGATCTGGCCGCGGCCGACACCGAGTTCCAGCGCAAGCAGCGAGAGTTTCGTGAAGACCTGAACCAGCGTCGCAACGAAGAACTCGCCGCCGTGCTCGACCGCGCCAACCGCGTCATCAAGCAAATTGCCGAGGCCGACAAGTACGATCTGATCGTGCAGGAGGCTGTCTACGTGAGCCCGCGTATCGACATTACCGACAAGGTGCTCAAGACCCTGAACGCCAGTTCGGGCGGCGGCAAGTGACGGGGGCGTCTTCCATGTCGGGAGCGCCGTCGGTTTCGATTGCTCAACTGGTCGCCCGCTTCGGCGGCGATCTCGTCGGTGACGGCGACGTGACGGTCGAGGGCCTCGCGCCGCTCGATCGCGCCGGCGCGCGTCAACTCGCGTTCCTGTCCAATCCGCTGTATCTCGCCGAAGTGCCCAAGTCGGGCGCGGCGGCAATCATTCTCTCCAAGGCCGATTTCGACAAGCTGCCGTCGCACGACGGTCGCACCTGGATCATCGCGCCGAATCCTTACGCGTATTTCGCCCGTGTGGCGCAGATGTTCGCACAGGCCGCGGCCCCGGCCGTGGCGCCCGGCGTTCACCCGAGCGCCGTGGTCGACCCGGCGGCGCTAGTTCCGGCCTCGTGCGTGATCGGCCCGAACGTGGTGATCGAAGCGGGCGTGCGTCTGGGCGAGCGTGTGCGTCTGATGGCCAATGTCTTCATCGGCCGCGGCACCACGCTCGGAGACGACGTGCTCGTCTACCCGAACGTCACGATTTACCACACGAGCGTGATCGGCGCGCGTTGCGTGATTCACGCGGGGGCGGTGATCGGCTCCGATGGTTTCGGCTTTGCCCCCGACTTCTCGGCCACGGGCGGCGAATGGGTGAAGATTCCGCAGGTCGGCCGTGCCGTGATCGAGGACGACGTGGAGATCGGCGCGTCGACCTCCATCGACCGCGGCGCGATGGCCGATACGGTGATCGAGCGCGGTTGCAAGATCGACAACCAGGTGCAGATCGCGCATAACGTGCGCGTTGGCGCCTACACCGTGATTGCCGCGTGTACGGGCATTGCCGGCAGCAGTACGATCGGAAAGTTCTGCATGCTGGGCGGGGCTGTCGGCGTGGCCGGACACGTCACCATCGGCGACCGGGTTATCGTGACGGCCAAGTCCGGCGTCTCGAAATCGATTCCCGGCCCGGGCACATATACGAGCGCATTCCCGGCGATTCCGAACGCCGAATGGAACAAAAACGCGGCCATCATGCGCAATCTGGACAAGATGCGCGACCGCGTGCGTCAACTTGAAGCGAAGGTCAAAGACCTGCAAGACAAATGAGCGAGACCACTATCAATATCGATATCCACAAGATCATGAAGCTGCTGCCGCATCGGTATCCGATGCTGATGGTGGACCGTGTGATCGAGTTGGAGCCGCACAAGAACATCAAGGTCATCAAGAACGTCACGATCAATGAGCCGTACTTCACGGGGCATTATCCGCAGCGTCCGGTCATGCCGGGCGTGCTGATCGTCGAGGCAATGGCGCAGGCCGCCGCATTGCTCACGTTCTCCGAGGAGCCGGTGCATGACGAAAACACGCTCTACTATTTCGTGGGTATCGAGAACGTTCGCTTCAAGCGTCCTGTCGAACCGGGCGACCAGATCGTGCTCGACATTGACTTCCTGAGCGAGCGGCGCGGCTTCTTCAAGTTCAAGGGCAAGGCCCTGGTCGATGGCAAGATCGCGGCGGAAGCCGAGTTCATGTGCATGGTCAAGAAGAACGGCGAATAACCGGAATTGAGACGCTCATGACGAACATTCATCCCACCGCAGTCGTCGATCCGAAGGCGCAACTGGCCGAGGGCGTCGTCGTCGGCCCCTATGCGATCATCGGGCCGAACGTCACGCTCGGCGCGGGAACGCAGATCCTTTCGCACTCTGTCGTCGACGGTCACACGACGCTCGGCGAGGGCAACAAGATCGGTCCGTTCGCGTCGATCGGCGGCAGCCCGCAGGACATGAAGTACGCAGGCGAGCCGACCCGGCTTGTCATCGGCGATCGCAACACCATTCGCGAATTCACGACGATCCACACCGGCACGGTGCAGGACGGCGGGCTGACCAGCGTCGGCAACGACAACTGGATCATGGCGTATGTGCATATCGCGCACGATTGCCACGTGGGCAACCACACGGTGTTTTCGAGCAACGCGCAGCTCGCCGGTCACGTCAACGTCGACGACTGGGCGATCATCGGCGGCATGACGGGGGTGCACCAGTTCGTGCGCATCGGTGCGCACTCGATGGTCGGGGGCGCTTCGGTACTGGTGCAGGACGTGCCGCCTTACGTCATCGCCTCGGGCGATCGCGCAGTGCCATATGGCATCAACGTCGAGGGGCTGCGCCGCCGCAACTTCTCGGCGGAGACGATCACTGCCCTGCGTCACGCCTACAAGCTGCTGTACAAGAGCGGGCTGACACTCGACGAAGCGAAGGTGCAGATCGAGGCGTTCGGCAACACCGGCGCTTCCGACGTTTTCGACGCCGTGCGCACGCTGCTCGACTTCCTCAACACCAGCACGCGCGGTATCGTGCGCTGACCCATGTCGCCGAACTTTCCCGGCGCCGGCCAGCGAACCCTGGCGATGGTGGCCGGGGAACTGTCCGGCGATCTCATTGCCGGCAACGTACTTGCCGGTCTCAAGCAGAGCCTGCCGGCCGACATCGCCTATGCGGGCGTTGGCGGCCCGCACATGGCCGAAGCCGGCTTCGACGCCTATTTCCCGATCGACAAGCTCTCGGTCATGGGTTACGTCGAAGTCATCAAGCACCTGCGCGAGATTCTCTCCATCCGCAAGCAACTTCGCGAGCGCTGGCTGGCCGACAGACCGCTGGCGTTCGTCGGCTTCGACGCGCCCGACTTCAACTTCGACCTCGAGATCAAGCTGCGCGAAGCGGGCGTGCCGACGATTCACTTCGTGAGCCCATCGATCTGGGCGTGGCGCGGCGGGCGCATCAAGAAGATCAAGCGGGCCGTCGATCACATGCTCTGCCTGTTCCCGTTCGAGCCGGAGATTTATCATCGGGCCGGGATCGACGCCACGTTCGTGGGCCATCCGATGGCCGACAAGATTCCGATGGTGCCCGACGTGGCCGGTGCGCGCGCGCGGCTGGCGCTGTCGGGCAGCGGCCCGGTCGTCGCCATCCTGCCGGGTAGCCGCACCTCGGAAGTGCAGCGTCTCACGCCGGTGTTCTTTGCCGCGATGCGACGGCTCGCCAAGCGCGAGCCGTCCATCCGTTTCGTGCTGCCGGCCGCTACGCCGCGCCTGCGCGCGATGATGCAGCCGATCATCGACGCGCACGGCGACCTCAATCTCAAGGTGATCGACGCGCAGGCGCCGCTCGCGCTCGAAGCGTCCGACAGCGTGCTGCTCGCGAGCGGTACGGCAACGCTCGAAGCGGCGCTGTACAAGAAGCCGATGGTGATTTCGTACAAGGTGCCCTGGCTCACCGCGCAGATCATGAAGCGTCAGGGGTATCTGCCTTACGTCGGCTTGCCCAACATCCTGTCCGGCGAATTTGTCGTACCGGAACTGCTGCAACATTTCGCGACGCCCGAAGCGTTGGCCGACGCCGTCTGGCGACAACTGACGGACCCCGCATTGCGCGAATCCCTGCAGGCGCGCTTCACGAAGATCCACGAGCAACTGCGCCAGAACACCGCGGCGCGTTCGGCCGAGGTCATCGAACGCGTGCTGCGCGAGAAGGGGCGGATATGAGCGACGACATCAGGATTGGCCGAACGGCTCGCAAAGCGGCGGGCGAGGGCGTGCCGCCCGCGGCCGCGAAGCCGCGCGCCCGTGGCGCCAACGCGACGCGGTCGCAGATGGCGCTCGATTTGTTCGCCGACGTGGCGGCCGACCTCACCTGTGGGGTTGACGAAGTCGGGCGTGGGCCGCTGGCGGGCCCCGTGGTCACGGCAGCCGTCATTCTCGACCCGGCGCGCCCGATCAAGGGGCTGGCCGATTCGAAGAAGCTGACGCCACAGCGGCGCGAAGCGTTGTACGAGGAGATCGTCGAGCGCGCGCTGGCCTTCTGCGTCGCCGAAGCCAGTGTGGCCGAGATCGATTCGCTCAACATCCTGCACGCGACGATGCTGGCCATGCAGCGCGCCGTCAACGGCCTGTCACGCGTGCCGAGCCTCGCGCTGATCGACGGCAATCGTTGCCCCGTGTTGCCGATGCGTGCGCAGGCCATCGTCAAGGGCGACGACAAGGTGCCCGCGATCTCGGCGGCGTCGATCCTCGCGAAGGTCACGCGCGATCGTCAACTGATCGCGCTGCACGACGCGTTTCCGCAGTACGGCTTCGACGAGCACGTCGGTTACGGTACGCCCCGCCATCTCGAGGCACTGCGTTTGCACGGGCCGTGTCCCCATCATCGCCAGTCGTTCGCGCCGGTGCGCGAGGCGTTCGAAATCTTCGGCACGCTGACCGTGTCGCGCGTGGTCAGCACCTCATGAAGCTCATCAGTTCCAAGGACAACCCGTTCTACAAGCGGCTCAAGCAACTGGCGCAGTCGAACCAGCAGCGTCGCAAGCTCGGGCAAACGCTGCTCGAAGGTGTGCACCTGGCCGACGCGTATCTCGATGCCCTGGGTCAGCCGCTCGTGTGCGTCGCGGCGGAATCGGCGCTCGGCAACGATGAGGTTGCCCGGATCTGGGCGCGCGTGGAGGCGGAGCGCCGCGTGTGCCTGCCGCATGCGTTGTTCGAGCCGCTCTCGACGCTCGTCAACGGCGTGCCCCTGCTGTTCGTCGTCGAGATGCCGGCGGGGCATTTGCCCGTCTCGCAAACGGCCGACTGCGTGATCCTCGACGCCGTGCAGGACGCCGGCAACGTCGGCTCCATCCTGCGCAGCGCGGCGGCCGCCGGGGTGCGCGACGTCTACTGCATGTCGGGCACCGCGCTCGCCTGGTCGAGCAAGGTGCTGCGTGCGGGCATGGGCGCGCATTTCTCGCTGAACATCGTGGAGCATTGCACGCCGGATTCGCTCGGGCCACGGCTGGCGGTGCCGCTGATCGCCACCAGCCTGCAGGCGAAGACCTCGCTCTATGCGCTGGATCTGCGCGCGCCGCTCGCGTGGATTTTCGGCAACGAAGGGGCAGGCGTGTCGCCGCACTGGCTCGATCGTGTGCAAACGCCGATTCGCATCCCGCAGCCCGGAGGGATGGAGTCGCTCAACGTCGCCGCGTGCGCGGCCATCTGCCTGTTCGAGGCGGTGCGCCAGCGGCTCACGTGACGGGCGAGCCGGGCCCGGGCTCGATGCCCTCAGTAGACGTCGCGCTCGAGCTTGATTTCCTGAAGGATGGTCGTGGCGATTTCCTCGATCGACTTGTGGGTCGAGGACAGCCACTTGATGCCTTCGCGCCGCATCATCGCCTCGGCCTCGTTGACCTCGTAGCGGCAATTCTCCAGCGACGCATACTTGCTGCCCGGCCGACGCTCGTTGCGAATTTCCGAGAGCCGTTGCGGATCGATGGACAGGCCGAAGATCTTGTCCTTGTACTGGTCGAGCGTGGAGGGCAGCTTCTCGCGCTCGAAGTCCTCCGGGATCAGCGGGTAATTGGCCGCCTTCACGCCGTATTGCATGGCGAGGTAGAGCGTCGTCGGCGTCTTGCCGCTGCGCGACACGCCCACGAGGATCACGTCGGCGCTCTCCAGGTTCTTGTTCGACTGGCCGTCGTCGTGGGCGAGCGAGAAGTTCACGGCCTCGATCCGGTTCTTGTACGCCTCGCTGTCGGCGTTCTGGTGAACCCGCCCGATGGCGTGCATCGATTTGAGGCCGAGTTCCTGCTCCAGCGGTTCGATGAATGTCTGGAACATGTCGAGGATCACGCCCGAGCTGTTGCGCAGGATCTCGTTGGCGCGAGCGTCGACCAGGGTGCTGAAGATGATCGGCCGTACATTCTCGGTCCGATACATTTCGTTGATCCGTTGTGCCGTTTCATAGGCTTTATCGACGGAATCCACGAACGGAACGCGGATCTGACGGAAGCGCATTTCGAACTGCGCGAGGATCGAGTGCGCGAACGTTTCCGCCGTGATCCCCGTGCCGTCGGACACGATGAATACCGGGCGCGCGGACACCGGCCTGACCGGGGCAGCAGCGTTGTCGGAGGCGGGTGTCGGGGAATTTCCGGTATGGGGGGCGTCGGTCATGCGCAGAATCGCAAAATGGTGCGTTGCACGGTAGAATAGCGGCAACTTGTTGGATAAGCAATTGCGCGGCCCTCGCGTGCGACCGGGCGCCAGCCCCGTGCGGCGGGGCACCGCGGGAAGTCCGGGGCGCGGAAACCGGACGCAGGTCGTCGGGCGCTAGCCCCTGGTGCTCGACGCCGCCGAAGCGCGATTTCTTATCCAACAGGTCGATCGGCCCATGTCAGTCCCAGCCGGTTCACCGAGAATTTTTTTCTTACCTTAGGGGCTTTTATGACTAACGCAGCACACAACGGCGCCTACGTGGTGCCGTTTGAGCATCTGCGCATGACCGACGTCGAGTCGGTCGGCGGCAAGAATGCATCGCTTGGCGAGATGATCAGCCAGCTGGCGGGCGCAGGCGTGCGCGTGCCGGGTGGTTTCGCCACGACCTCTCACGCGTTTCGCGAGTTCCTCCATCACAACAATCTGACCGAGCGCATTGCCCAGCGCCTCGAGGGTCTCGACGTCGACGACGTCAAGGCGCTTGCGCAGGCCGGTGCGGAAATCCGTCAATGGATCGTCGACGCGCCGCTGCAGCCGCAGCTCGAGAAGGACATCCGCGAGCAGTTTGCACGCCTGACGGCCGATCAGCCCGAGGCGTCGTTCGCCGTGCGCTCGTCGGCCACGGCCGAGGACCTGCCGGACGCCTCGTTCGCCGGTCAGCAGGAAAGCTATCTGAATGTCGTGGGCATCGACGACGTGCTCGATCGCATGAAGCACGTGTTCGCGTCGCTCTATAACGACCGCGCGATCTCGTACCGCGTCCACAAGGGCTTCACGCATGCCGAAGTGGCGTTGTCGGCCGGGGTGCAGCGCATGGTGCGCTCGGACTGCGGCGCCTCGGGCGTGATGTTTACGATCGACACCGAGTCGGGCTTCCAGGACGTGGTGTTCATCACGTCGAGCTACGGTCTGGGCGAGACGGTGGTGCAGGGCGCCGTGAATCCGGACGAGTTCTACGTCTTCAAGCCGACGCTGCAAGCCGGCAAGTATCCGATCATCCGCCGAACGTTGGGCTCGAAGCTCGTGAAGATGGAGTTCACGCAGCCGGGCGAGCCGGGCCGCGTGAAGACCGTCGACGTGCCGATGGAACTGCGCAACCGCTACTCCATCACCGACGACGATTGCGCCGAGCTCGCCAGGTTCGCGCTGATCATCGAGAAACACTACGGTCGTCCGATGGACATCGAGTGGGGCAAGGACGGCAAGGACGGCAAGATCTACATTCTGCAGGCCCGCCCGGAGACGGTGAAGAGCCAGGCGGCCGGCAAGGTCGAACAGCGCTTCAAGCTCAAGGGCGACGCGCCGGTGCTGGCCACGGGCCGCGCCATCGGACAGAAGATCGGCGCCGGTCCCGTGCGTGTGATCATGGATCCGAGCGAGATGGAACGCGTGCAGCCGGGCGACGTGCTCGTGGCCGACATGACCGACCCGAACTGGGAGCCGGTGATGAAGCGCGCCTCGGCCATCGTGACGAACCGCGGCGGGCGGACCTGTCACGCCGCCATCATCGCGCGTGAGCTGGGCGTGCCGGCAGTCGTGGGCTGCGGTGACGCGACCGACGTGCTCAAGGACGGCGCGCTCGTGACCGTGTCGTGCGCCGAAGGCGACGAAGGCAAGATCTACGACGGCCTGCTCGAGACCGAAGTGACCGAGATCCAGCGCGGCGAAATGCCGAAGATCCCGGTGAAGATCATGATGAACGTGGGCAACCCACAACTGGCTTTCGATTTCGCGCAGTTGCCGAACGAAGGCGTGGGGCTGGCCCGCCTGGAATTCATCATCAACAACAATATCGGCGTGCATCCGCGCGCGATTCTCGAGTACCCGAACATCGATGCGGACCTGAAGAAGGCGGTGGAGTCGGTGGCTCGCGGTCATGCGTCGCCGCGCGCGTTCTACGTCGACAAGCTCGCGGAAGGCATCGCCACGATTGCCGCGGCGTTCTATCCGAAGAGCGTCATCGTGCGTTTGTCGGACTTCAAGTCCAACGAGTACAAGAAGCTGATCGGTGGCTCGCGTTACGAGCCCGACGAAGAGAACCCGATGCTAGGCTTCCGCGGCGCGTCGCGCTACATCTCGGAAGACTTCGCCGAGGCGTTCGAGATGGAATGCCGTGCGCTCAAGCGTGTTCGCGACGAAATGGGCCTGACCAACGTCGAGATCATGGTGCCGTTCGTGCGCACGCTGGGTCAGGCGGCGCGCGTGGTCGACATGCTGGCCGGCTATGGTCTGAAGCGTGGCGAAAACGGCCTGAAGCTCGTCATGATGTGCGAGGTGCCGTCGAACGCCATTCTGGCCGACGAGTTCCTCGAGTACTTCGACGGTTTCTCGATCGGTTCGAACGACCTGACGCAGCTCACGCTGGGCCTGGACCGCGATTCCGGTATGGAACTGCTCGCCAAGGACTTCGACGAACGCGATCCGGCCGTGCAGTTCATGCTGAGCCGCGCCATCAAGGCGTGCCTGTCCAAGGGCAAGTACGTCGGCATCTGCGGTCAAGGCCCCTCGGACCATCCGGACCTGGCCGAATGGCTGGCGAAGGAGGGTATCGCTTCCATGTCGCTCAACCCGGATACGGTCATCGATACGTGGCAGCAACTCGCCAAGCTGGCGAAGTAAGACCTACGAAGCCCCCCGTATTGTGCTGGTATTGGGCCTCGTCCCGGGCCTCGTATTGAGGCTCGTCTGAGGTCCGGTTGGGAAGCGTCCGAGCGGCACTCGGACGCCACCGAAAGGCAGTGGCTCCCCCAGGGGAAGCTCGCGCCGATCGGTGGGTTTCATGCTATAAACCCCGGTATCACGCCGGGGTTTTTTTTATGTCGGGGAGTTGCGATGGAACAGGCTTGGCTTTGGTTCGGCGTTGCCGGATTGACGGTGGTACTGGAGCTGGCAAGCGGAACGTTCTATCTCCTGATGGTGGCGCTCGGCATGGCCGCCGGTGGCGTTGCTGCGGTGTTTCGCGTGGAGTGGCCGCTGCAGTGGGTGGTTGCGGCCGTGGTGGCGGGCGTGGCGGTCTGGCTGCTGCGGCGCAGCCGGTTCGGGCGTCGCGGTATCAAGGCCGACGCCGCGGCGGACCCGAATACGAACCTCGATATCGGTCAGCAATTGCGCATCGAAGCGTGGCAGCGGGATGGCCGCGCACGGGCGATGTATCGCGGGGCGGAGTGGGACGTCGAACTGTTGCCGGGCGAGTTGCCCAATGCCGGCTGGTTCGTGATTCGGGAAGTTCGCGGCAGTCGCCTGTATGTGGCGAATGTCGCGGCGTAACGCGGCCCGGCAACTTGTGCGGCGCGCACGTGTCGGACGAGGCGCGCGCCCCGCCGTGCGGCAGGCAACGGCGGACGGTCGCAGGAAATCGGGGTAACAGCCTGCCGGCGAGGCGGGCGCATCAGGGGAAACTATGTTCGATCTATCCAACGTCGCGTTCATCATCTTCATCATCGCGGTGGTCATCGCGGCGCGCTCGATCAAGATCGTGCCGCAGCAGCACGCCTGGGTGGTGGAGCGTCTGGGCAAGTACCACGCGACGCTCACGCCGGGGCTCTCAATCGTCGTGCCGTTCGTGGACCGTGTGGCGTACAAGCACCTGCTCAAGGAAGTGCCGCTCGACGTGCCGAGCCAGATCTGCATCACCAAGGACAACACGCAGTTGCAGGTCGACGGCATTCTGTACTTCCAGGTGACGGACCCGATGAAGGCGTCGTATGGGTCGAGCAACTTCATCGTCGCGATCACGCAACTCGCGCAGACGACGCTGCGTAGCGTGATCGGCAAGCTCGAACTCGACAAGACATTCGAGGAGCGCGAGTTCATCAACCACAGCGTGGTCAATGCGCTGGACGAAGCGGCGTCGAACTGGGGCGTAAAGGTTCTGCGTTACGAGATCAAGGACCTGACACCGCCGAAGGAAATCCTGCACGCCATGCAGGCGCAGATCACGGCCGAGCGCGAAAAGCGGGCGCTGATTGCGGCGTCCGAGGGCAAGAAGCAGGAGCAGATCAACCTGGCGTCGGGGGCGCGCGAAGCGGCCATTCAGAAGTCGGAAGGCGAGCGTCAGGCGGCGATCAACCAGGCGCAGGGTGAAGCGGCGGCGATTCTGGCGGTGGCGGAGGCCAACGCCGAGGCCATTCACAAGATTGCGACGGCGATTCAGACGCAGGGCGGTATGGAAGCCGTCAACCTGAAGGTGGCCGAGCAGTATGTCGACGCATTCAGCAAGATCGCGAAGACGAACAACACGCTGATCGTGCCGGGGAATCTGACCGACATGAGCGGCATGATCGCCGCGGCGCTCAAGATCGTTCGTGGGGCGGAAGGCGGTTCGAGCGTCGCTGCCGACGGCGGTGTCGGCGGCTTCGGTAATTCGAGCGTGCGCCGCTGAGCCCGATGGCGCAAAGCGGGCAACGAGCTGCGGGCTGCCGATGACTGCGACTGCCCGCAATCGATAAGCGCCGGGCGTGCGACGGCGACGCCGGTTTCCGGTGTACGGCTTCCGCGGCGGCGCCATCTCCGCTCAAAAAAAAACGGCCCATTCGGGCCGTTTTCCTTTGAGAGTGAAGCATACCGGCGCCGGTGCCGTGCCTCGCGCCGCCGCCCGGCTGTTCAGGTCGGCGTGCGCATAAGGCGCGCCTTTTCGCGTTCCCAGTCGCGCTTTTTCTCGGTCTCGCGCTTGTCGTGCAGCTTCTTGCCCTTGGCAAGGCCAATTTCCGCCTTGACGAGCCCCTTGCTGTAATGCAGGTTCAGCGGCACGAGCGTATAGCCGCGCTGCTCGACTTTGCCAATGAGCTTCTTGATCTCGTCGGCCTTGAGCAGCAACTTGCGCGTGCGCACCGGGTCGGGCTTGATGTGCGTCGACGCCGTGGGCAACGGGCTGATGTGCGTGCCGATCAGAAAGATCTCGCCTTCCTTGATGACGACGTAACCTTCCTTGATCTGCGCCCGCCCGGCGCGAATGGCCTTGACTTCCCAGCCTTCGAGCGCGATCCCGGCTTCGTATCGCTCCTCGATGAAGTAGTCGAAGAAGGCTTTCTTGTTGTCGATGATACTCATGGATCCTTGGCGGGTAACTTGGTCGGACCCGGTGAGGCGGGCTCGGGTAAAATGGTGATTTTAACAAAGAGTCTCGGCAAGAGGCGGCCAGCGACGCGTAGTCATTGAGGATCGGTGGATTGACCAGGCACCGATACGCGACGCGTCCACGCTGACCTCGCCCGACAGACGATGGCCGAAGTCAGTAAAACCGTTCTCGTGCATTTCTCTGCTGCGCAGATGTACGATCTGGTGACCAATGTCGCCGACTATCCCAAGTTCCTGCCGTGGTGTGGCGGTGTCGACATTCGGCACCAGGACGAGCACAGCATGGAGGCGTCGCTGATTATCGACTTCAAGGGCCTGAAGCATTCGTTCGCGACGCGCAATGTCCAGGAGCGTCCGCACTCCATTCAGATGACCTTTGTCGAAGGGCCGTTCAAGCGCTTTCATGGCACGTGGAAATTCACGCCGCTGCGCGAGAACGCTTGCAAGATCGAGTTTTCCCTGCACTACGAATTTGCGAATTTCCTGCTCGAAAAGGTCATCGGGCCGGTCTTCAGTCACATCGCCAATACGTTCGTGGACGCGTTCGTCAAACGCGCGGAGACCGTCTATGCCAGGTGAGATGAAGGTGGAAGTCTGTTACGCGTTGCCGGCCGAGCAGACCATCGTGGTGCTGGAACTGCCCGAAGGCGCCACCGTCGGCGATGCCATCGAGCGCAGCGGCTTGCTGCTGCGGTATCCCGAACTCGATCTGGCGCGGGTGAAGACTGGCGTGTTCGGCAAGGTACGGGCGCTGGACGCGCTCGTCGAAGCCGGCGACCGTGTCGAAATCTATCGTCCGCTCAAAGCCGATCCGAAGGTGGCGCGACAACGGCGCGTCGAGAAAGTGCGCAACGAGGGCAGTCGCGAGGGCCAGAAGTGGCTCGGTAGCCGCCGCAGCGGTTGAACGCCCCGCGGGCACCGTTCGAGGAGCGTACCGCGGGGCGCTACGCGGCCGCCACCCGATCGCCACTCGGTCATTGCCCGCTCTCCACCCGCTCTCCACCCGGTCGTCACTCGTTCGCCCGCTGACCGCTGCCTAGTGCGCCCCTCGTGCATGCAGGCGCACCGACGCGCTCACCCCCGCGAGCAACAGCACCATGGCGGCGACTTCCAGCGGACGCGGCAGCCGGTGTTCATAGAGAAAGCCGTACAGCAGCGCGAAGAGCGTTTCGAATACGATCAACTGGCCCGAGAGCGTGAGCGGCAGGCGCCGGCTGGCGGCATTCCAGAATGCGTTGCCGATGGTCGACGCGCCCACCGCCACAGCAATATTCACCCCCAGGAACATCGGCCAGTCGCGCGGCGCGCCGGCGGTCGCCGGATGCGGCACGAGCGCGGCCACGATGGCGAGTCCCAATGCCAGCACCCCGGTCGCGACGCCGGTCAGTAGCGACCATTCCTGACTGGTGAAGTGTCCGAAACGGGACAGATAGCGGGCGTTGGCCACCGCGTACCAGGTCCAGCTGGCAAGCGCGCCCACGGCGCAGACGATGCCGACGAGCGTCAGCCGCCAGTCCCCGCCGGTTTGCGTGGCGTGGGCAAACACGTCGACGTTGATGCAGACGATGCCGGCGGCCACGAGCAGGAGCGGCCCGGCCAGCCGAGACAGGGGCAGGGCGCCTTGGTCCCGGCTGCCGACGAGCGTCACCGTCACCGGCAGTACGCCAACGATGAGCGAGGCCGGCGCCACGCCGGCCATCTGTACCGAGCCGGCAACGAACAGGTAGTAGACGAGGTTGCCGACGAGGCTCAGTCGGAATAACGCCTGCCAGTCGTTTGTGGTGACGGACCGGCGCAGGCGCGTCCAGAGCGGCGCGAGCAGCATCGCCGATACTACGCCGTAGAGTACGTAACGAGCGGCCGACAGTTCGAGCGGCGAGAAGCCGGGCAGCAGGCGCGGGGCGAGGAAGACCAGCCCCCATAACGCGCCCGCCGCCAGTCCATACGAAATGCCTTGCCCCATGAAGTCGCGTCCGTGGTTCGTGATGTTGAGAGTGTCGAGAGGTCGATATTCCGCATCCGCCTGGGCCCGCCAGCGAAAGCGTAGCGCTGGCCGAACGACGGGCACGTCGGCCAGCGGCGGCGCCGGGATTGCTGCAGGTGCCGCCGGTGAGGCGGGTGAGGCCGGTGCAGGAAGGGCGCAAGAATAGCATGGGGCCGTCGCGCCCTATTGTGAAATCCGGCACCCGGCGCGCCGCCGACCGGTCGATTCGGGCGTCGGGGAAAAAGCCCCTTGACATGTGGGGCAGACGCTCCATGCCGCGCGCGATTTCTGTATAATTCGGTTTTGCGCCTATAGGATTTGCCATGCGTCTGATCCAAAAAGCACTCACTTTCGATGACGTGCTCCTCGTCCCGGCGTACTCCGCCGTTCTCCCGCGCGACACCAGCCTGAAAACCAAGCTCACGCGCAACATCACCCTGAACATGCCTTTGTTGTCGGCCGCCATGGATACGGTGACCGAGGCGCGTCTGGCCATCGCCATGGCGCAACAGGGCGGTATCGGCATTATTCACAAGAACTTGAAGCCGGCCGAGCAGGCGCGGGAAGTCTCGAAAGTGAAGCGCTTTGAATCGGGCGTTTTGCGTGACCCGATCACGATCCCGCCGCACATGAAAGTGCGCGATGTCATTGCGCTGTCGCGCCAGCATGGCATTTCCGGTTTCCCGGTCGTGGAGGGCGCTCAGCTCATCGGTATCGTCACCAACCGCGATCTGCGTTTCGAGACTCGCCTCGACGAGCCGGTGCGCGTGATCATGACGCCGAAGGACAAGCTCATTACGGTGCGCGAAGGCGCATCGCCGGCCGACGCCGAGCGTCTGATGCACGACCACCGCCTCGAGCGCGTGCTGGTGGTCAACGACGCCTTCGAGCTGCGCGGCCTGATGACCGTCAAGGACATTACGAAGGCGACCGAGTACCCCCTCGCAAGCAAGGACGAACACGGCAAGCTGCGCGTCGGCGCGGCCGTGGGCGTGGGCCCGGAGAACGAGGAGCGCGTCGAACTGCTCGTCGCCGCGGGCGTTGACGTGATCGTGGTCGACACGGCTCACGGCCACAGCCAGGGCGTGCTCGATCGCGTGCAGTGGGTCAAGAAGCATTTCCCGCAGATCGAAGTGGTCGGCGGCAACATTGCCACGGCAAGCGCTGCGCTGGCGCTCGTGGAGCACGGCGCCGACGCCGTCAAGGTCGGTATCGGCCCGGGCTCGATCTGCACGACGCGTATCGTCGCCGGCGTGGGTGTGCCGCAGATCACGGCCATCGCAAACGTGGCGGAAGCCCTGAAGGATTCGGGCGTGCCGTTGATCGCCGACGGTGGCATCCGTTACTCGGGCGACGTTGCCAAGGCGCTGGCCGCCGGCGCGCACACCGTGATGATGGGCAGCATGTTCTCCGGCACGGAAGAGGCGCCGGGCGAAGTGTTCCTGTACCAGGGCCGCTCGTACAAGAGCTACCGCGGCATGGGCTCGGTGGGGGCGATGAAGGATGGCGCGGCCGACCGTTACTTCCAGGACCCGGCCAACAACGCGGACAAGCTCGTGCCCGAAGGCATTGAAGGCCGCGTGGCTTACAAGGGTAGCGTGAACGCGATCCTGCACCAGTTGACCGGCGGCATCCGTTCGTCGATGGGTTATCTCGGCTGCCCGACGATCAAGGATCTGCACGAGAAGGCAGAGTTTGTCGAAATCACGGCCGCCGGCATGCGCGAATCGCACGTGCATGACGTCCAGATCATGAAGGAAGCCCCCAACTACCACGTGGAGTAATCGCCCATGAAGGCCATGTTGCGTACGGTCCTGTTCCTCGATGCAGCGCTCAATCTGGCACTCGGTGTGTTATTGATCGCCTCGTTCTGGTCATCGCTGTACGCGGCCATCGAAGTGCCCGCGCCGTCGCCCGTGCTGTATGCGCAGGCGCTCGGCGTGGCCTTCATCGGCGTGGCCTGGCTGCAATGGCACGCCACCGTGAACGGCCAGTTGACGGCCACCGTCGCGAAAGTGACGGGGCATATCAACTGGGTGACCGGTGCGTTCGTGCTGGGCTGGCTGATCTCCGGCCAACTGGCGGTCACGGGCGGGGGCAAGTTGCTGATGCCCGCGCTCGGCGCCGTGTTGCTGGTGACGGGTGCCATCCTCGTCAAGCTCGCCTCGAGCGTGCGCACGAAAGAGCGCGTGCTGGCGGCGCAGCAGGCGGGCGAGCGCGTGCGCGGCGGGGTCGTGAGCGACGGCCGCCGCGACCCGCGCGATCCACGCGACCTACGCAATACGGGCAACGAATACTCCGAGGCCCGGGGCGTCGACGACGACCCCCAGGGCCGGCGCGCCGAGCCGCGCATGGAAACGCCGGTGGGGGCGTCCGCCCACACCACGCCGGTCGCGCCCGTGGGCGCCACCGGCATTGTCACGCCCGTGCCTTCGGCCACGGCGCCGACGTCCAACGAATCCACTTCATCCGTACCTCACGATGCACGACAAAATCCTCATTCTTGACTTCGGCTCGCAAGTCACCCAGCTCATTGGACGCCGCGTTCGCGAGGCGCACGTCTACTGCGAGATCCATCCGAACGACGTTACGGACGAATTCATCCGCGAGTTCAATCCGAAGGCGATCATTCTGTCGGGCAGCCACGCGAGTACCTACGAAGATCAGGACCTGCGCGCGCCGCAGGCTGTCTGGGATCTGGGCGTGCCGGTGCTGGGCATTTGCTACGGCATGTTCGCGATGACGGTGCAACTGGGCGGTCAGGTCGAAGCCAGCAACCATCGCGAGTTCGGTTATGCGGAAGTCCGTGCGCATGGCCATACGCCGCTGCTCGATGGTCTCGAGGATTTCCGCACCCCCGAGGGCCACGGCATGCTCAAGGTATGGATGAGCCATGGCGACAAGGTGACGCGGCTGCCGGAGGGCTTTGCCTTGATGGCGTCCACGCCGAGTTGCCCGATCGCGGGCATGGCGGACGTGAAGCGTCATTACTACGCGGTGCAGTTCCACCCGGAAGTCACGCATACCGTGAAGGGACGCGAGCTGCTAGAGCGCTTCGTGCTGGAAATCGCGGGTGCGAAGCCGGACTGGATCATGCGCGACCATATCGAGGAGGCCGTGCAGGCGATCCGCGAGCAGGTGGGTGACGAAGAAGTGATTCTGGGCTTGTCGGGCGGCGTGGATTCGAGCGTGGCCGCGGCGCTGATTCATCGCGCGATCGGCGACCAGCTGACGTGCGTGTTCGTCGACCATGGTCTGCTGCGCCTGAACGAAGGCCAGATGGTGATGGACATGTTCCAGGGCCGTCTGCACGCGAAGGTGGTGCACGTGGATGCGTCCGAGCAGTTCATGGGGCACCTCAAGGGCGTGACGGATCCGGAGCAGAAGCGCAAGATCATTGGCCGCGAGTTCGTGGAAGTGTTCCAGGCCGAAGCGAAGAAGCTGAAGAATGCGAAGTGGCTGGCGCAGGGCACGATCTATCCGGACGTGATCGAGTCGGGCGGCGCGAAGACGAAGAAGGCGACGACGATCAAGAGCCACCACAACGTGGGCGGCTTGCCGCAGACGCTGGGTCTGAAGCTGCTCGAGCCGCTGCGAGATCTGTTCAAGGACGAAGTGCGTGAGCTGGGCGTGGCGCTGGGCCTGCCGCACGACATGGTGTACCGTCACCCGTTCCCCGGCCCGGGCCTGGGCGTGCGAATTCTGGGCGAAGTGAAGCGCGAGTACGCCGATTTGCTGCGTCGCGCGGATGCGATCTTTATCGAAGAGCTGCGCAACACGGTCGAGCCGAACAGCGGCAAGACGTGGTACGAGCTGACGAGCCAGGCGTTCGCGGTGTTCCTGCCCGTCAAGAGCGTGGGCGTGATGGGCGATGGCCGGACTTACGAGTGGGTAGTGGCGCTGCGCGCGGTGCAGACGCAAGACTTCATGACGGCGCATTGGGCCCATCTGCCTCACGAACTGCTTGGCAAGGTCTCGAACCGTATCATCAACGAAGTGCGTGGCTTGAATCGAGTGGTGTACGACATCTCGGGCAAGCCGCCTGCGACGATCGAGTGGGAATGATCCCGCGTCCGGCATAGACCGGCACCAAAGAGCACGAAACCACCTCGAAGCCCGCGTCACTGCGGGCTTTTTTATTCGCTGACTGGCATTGTCGGGCAAGCTGTGCACTCCCCGGCCACGCCCGTTTCTATGGCGAGGTGAGCGGCGCGCCGGTCGCAGGATGCGGCAGTGGCTGAGTACTTCCATGTGGCATCAAACCGATCTGCGATGCGATCTTCTCCACGTCCGCGGGCGTTGCGGGATTGTAGACGCACATGCTGAGGTCGGTCCGGCCGTCGACCGAGAAGGTGGAATATTCGAACGCTAGCGGGCCGAGCACCGGATGCCGAATCCGTTTGATCGCTTCTCCCTGGATTTCGCGAACGTCGTTGTCTCGCCACATCGCTCTGAACTCGGGACTGAGCCGCGAGAGTTCGTCGACGAGAGGCTCCACCTCCGTTGCCGCGCCGGCACGCGCGGCGTCCACGCGGAATGCACCGATGACGTGGCGCGCCACGCTCTCCCAGTCGTACTGCAAGGCGCGGGCGCGCGGATCGAGGAAGATGGTGCGCAGCACATTGCGCTGATGCGGTGGCAGCGAACCATAGTCGCCCAACATGACAGTGGCTGCCCGATTCCAGGCCAGGACGTTCCAGGTGGCCGTGCGAATGAGAGCCGGGCTCGGCTCC
Source organism: Pandoraea sp. CB10b_02 (assembly GCF_002216225.1). Lineage (NCBI taxonomy): Bacteria > Pseudomonadati > Pseudomonadota > Betaproteobacteria > Burkholderiales > Burkholderiaceae > Pandoraea > Pandoraea sp. CB10b_02. The sequence goes on along the minus strand of NZ_NJGW02000009.1, from coordinate 16,301 downwards.
AGGGCGTCGAGGACGCGCTGCAGACGAGGCGTGACGCCATTCTTCTCCTGATAGCGTGCCACGGGCGGTCGCCCAAGGCCGAGCAGAAAGAGGTGTTCGCGCTCGACGTCCGTCAGCATCAGCGCCTGCGCGATCCGGTCCAGTACATCGGCCGAGGGGGCGCCGCCGCGACCCTGCTCCAGCCAGGTGTACCAGGTGGGGCTGATATGGGCGCGCTGCGCCACTTCCTCACGGCGCAGTCCGGGCGTGCGCCGACGCCCCGCGGGAAAGCCGAGTGCCGCGGGATCGAGCCTCATGCGCCTGTCCCGCAAATATGCCCCGAGAAGGTTTTCGTTCGCCTGCTGCATTTGGAGCCTGTTAATCTCCTTAATATGATAACGTCACTACTTTACCAGGATAGCTGTAGCACCTAGATTTGTCTCCAGGCAAAACTTGGAGATCGGATCATGCGTGTTTTCGTTACCGGTGCGACCGGATTTGTTGGCATTCCCACCGTAAAGGCCCTGATCGCTGCCGGCCATGAGGTGCTTGGCATGGCGCGTTCGGAGCAAGGCGAGAAATCCCTCGCGGCCATCGGCGCGGAGGTTCATCGCGGCTCGCTCGAAGATGTCGACAGCCTGCGCGCCGGCGCAGCGGCGGCCGACGCCGTCATCCATCTGGGTTTCGTTCACGACTGGTCGAACTTCGCCCGGTCCTGCGAGATCGATCGCCACGCCATCGAAGCATTGGGCTCCGTCCTCGCGGGGTCGGACAAGCTTCTCATCGTCACGGCGGGTACGGCCGGATTGACCGGGCAGGGCCGGGTGGCTACCGAGGACGACGACGTGCCGCCTGATTACCCGCTTCCCCGCGTCTCTGAACAGACGGCGCTCTCGCTCGAGGGCGTGCGTGCCGCGATCGTGCGTCTTCCTCAAGTTCACGATACGGCGCGGCAAGGGCTTCTGACCTATGCCGTTGCCGTGGCGCGGGAGAAGGGCGTGTCCGCCTATGTCGGAGAAGGACGCAACCGCTGGGCAGCGGCGCACATCTCCGACGTCGCTCGTCTTTACCGGCTCGCGCTGGAGAAGAACGAAGCGGGCGCGAAATATCACGCGGTGGCCGAAGAAGGGGTGCGGATGTTCGATATTGCCGATGCCATCGGCCGCGCGTTAAACGTACCCGTCAGATCCATATCCGCGCAGGAGGCGCCGGCGCATTTCGGCTGGTTGGCGACATTCGCCGGCCTCGATCTCGTGGCCTCGAGCGAGAAGACGCGGAAAACGCTGGGTTGGAACCCCACGGGGCCGGGTCTGATTGCCGATCTCGAACGGGTTGACGCGTAAGGCGCGCAAAGCCCGTGCGCCGCTTTGCATGGACCCGCCGCGCTGTCCCTGTTGCCGACCGGCCGACAGACGTAACCGACGTGACAGGCGTGACAGACGCAAGAGACGTTAGCGGGACTGCGCCAACGCCCGCAGCATGGCGGGCACCTTGTCCTTGCTCGTTGTCTGCACGCGCGAGATCAGCGCATGGTCCACGTATGCGAGCCCATACGTGCGCCCGATGTCGTTCTGCAAACGGTGCCAGAGGTGTGTCGTCATTTCCGCGTCGACCATTGCCCGGTGGGCGCGTCCGGTTTGCGGCAGGCACAGCATCTGCGCAAGGCTGGAGAGCCGGTGATTGCGCGCGTGCGGGTAGATGCGGTGCGACGTGAGCATGGTGCATGCAAAGGCGTGATCGGCCCTCATGCCGAGCAAAGCCAATTCAGCTTGCCAGAACCGTTTGTCGAAGCCGGCATTGTGCGCGACGACCGGGCACGCGCCGACAAACGCCGCGGCTTCTCGCATCACTTTCGATGCGGGCGGCGCCGCTGCGATCATGTCATTCGTGATGCCCGTCAGCGCCGCGACGTCCGACGGAATCCGCCGGCCGGCATTCATCAGGCTCTGATAGCGATCGACGATCTCGCCGTCGCGCCAAAGGATGACGGCAATCTCGGTTGCGCGCTCGCCTTGAGCGGGCGACAGGCCCGTGGTTTCGAAGTCGAGGATTGCTACGGTCTGCATGCAGGGGTTCAGGTTCGTCGGCGATCGGTGTGCAAGCATTCGCGCCACGCGATCGCGACATGGGTCAATGCGAATCGATGCATGATTCTACAGACCCTCTGAGCCCGGTCCGATATTCCGTGACATCCCGGCCTGTGGTGCGCCCATATCCGCCTCGTTTCGAGGCGCCGCGCGGGTCAGGGCCGCCACACGCCCGGCCCGGGCGCCATCGGACTCGAGACGCACGCCGCGCCAGCCAGGACCTGTCACGCTCGACCCCGTGCTGCCACTCAAACCGAGCGCGTCAGTCCGCCGTCGACCCGAATGTTCTGGCCGGTGATGTAACCAGCGCCGTCCGAAGCGAGAAACGCCACTGTCGCCGCGATCTCCTCGGCCTTGCCGTAGCGCTGCATCGGCACGCGCTCGCGACGCGCTTCCTGCTGCGGCAGGCTGTCGATCCAGCCCGGCAGGATGTTGTTCATGCGAACGTTCTCGGGCGCATACTTGTCCGCGAACAGCTTCGTGAACGAGGCCAATCCGGCGCGGAACACCGCCGACGTCGGAAACATCTCGCTCGGCTCGAACGCCCACGCCGTCGAGATGTTGACGATCACGCCCGCGCGCTGCTTCTGCATGATCGGCGTGACGAGCCGCGTCGGACGAATCACGTTCATCAGATACGTGTCCATGCCGCGGTGCCAGTCCTCGTCGGTGATGTCGAGGATCGGTGCGCGCGGACCGTGCCCGGCGCTGTTGACCAGCACGTCGATGCGTCCCCAGCGGGCCATAGCGGCGTCGACGAGCCTGGCCAGCGCCTCGCCGGACTGGTTCGAGCCCGTCACGCCCACGCCGCCCAATGCGTTGGCCAGGGCTTCGCCCTTGCCTGACGACGACAGAATGCCGACCTTGAAGCCGTCGGCGGCCAGACGCCGTGCCGCTGCCGCGCCCATTCCGCTGCCGCCTGCCGTAATCAACGCGACTTTTTCTACTGTCATGCTGCTATCCTCCGGGAAAGCCGGCATCCGCTCACAGGCGCGCCGGCGCTTGTCGTCAATGAGAAATCCATGGGCAGCAGCGTAACATCGCAGCGCACCCCACGGGCACCAGATTTCGACACATCATCCAGTAGAAAAACTACACCGTGATCGCACCATGACGGAAACCATCGGCCGACTGCCCTCGCTCAACGCACTGCGCGCCTTCGAGGCGGCGAGCCGACATCTGAACTTCCGGCTTGCCGCCGAGGCGCTTGGCGTGACGCAAGGCGCGGTCGCGCAGCAAATCCGCGCGCTCGAAGCCGAGCTCGGCATGAAACTGTTCGAGCGGCATCCGCGTGCGCTGTCCCTGACCGAGAACGGGCGCCGTTATGCCGGGGGCGTGCGACGCGCCTTCGAACTGCTCACGGAGGCGACGCAGGCGCTGCGTCCCGAGCCGCTGCGGCTGACGATCAGCGTGACGCCCACGTTTGCCGCCAAGTGGTTGGTCCCGCGTTTGCCGGCGTTTCTCGACACGCATCCGGATATCGATCTGCGCATTCTCGCCACCGACCGGCTCTCGCATTTCCAGGCCGATGCCGTGGACCTCGCCGTGCGTTATGGGCGGCCGCCGTTCGGTGCCGGTCTGGTCGTCGAGCCGCTGTTCGACGAGGTGCAGATCGCCGTGGCGTCGCCGCAGGTCATTGCCGCGTCGGGACATCCCGGACAGGCCGGCGGCCTGCACGGGCATGCGTTGCTGCACGATGCGCACAACGCCTGGCCGCAATTTCTCCAGCGCGCCATGCCCGACGCCCCGCTGCATGCGGCCAAGAACATCCGCTTCAACCAGACGGCGCTGGCGATCGACGCAGCGCTTGCCGGCCAGGGGCTCGCGCTTGCGCACCAGGATTTCGTGGCTGCCGACATCGCGGCGGGGCACCTCATCCGACTCTTCGACACGGCGTTGCGCACCGGTGCTGGCTTCTACCTCGTGTATCCGCGCCGCACGCGCCATGCGGCACAGATTGCGAACATCCAGGGCCGGCTCCTGCGGCAGGCGCGCGCCGCGAACCGGCGGACGCAAGGGGGCGCAAGCGGGCGCGCGCGGTGAGAACCGGTCAATGCCCGGCGCGCTGTACAAACCCGTGCCGGCGCGCAAGGTAGGCGACGCCCCATGCGGCGATCGCGAGGAGCAGCAGTACGTGCGGCAGCGCAGCCGCCCCCAGGGTCGAGAGCACGGCGCCGCCGAGAACGCCGCTGCCGGCGAACGACAGGTTGAACGCGGTGACGAGCATCGATTGCGCGACGTTCTCGTGCGCGCCGGCCGCGTTGCCGAGCGCCGTCTGGAGTAACGTTGGCGCGCCGCTGAAGCTCAGCCCCCACAGCACGGCCCCGGCGACAAGCACGACCCGGCACGTGGGCCACGCCCCGAAGGCGACGATCACGGCAACGAACGCCGCGAGCGCCAGCAGCACGAGCCGCCGCAGCCAACGGTCCACCCACAGCCCGATTCCCCACAAGCCGACGAGCGTGAACACGCCAAACGTCGAGAGCACCGTGGCAAGCCGCTCGCCCATGCCGGCCGACGCGAGAAACGGTGCGATGTAGGTGTAGAGGGTGTAATGCGCGACCACCCACAGCATCACGACCGCGAGGACCGCACGCACGCCCGGCAGCCGCAGCACGTCGCCAACCGGGGCGCGTGTGCCTGGCGCGGCGCCCGGCACGTCGGGCACGATCCATCGCATCCAGCCAGCGAGGACGAGCGCGAAGGCGCCGAGCCCGCCGAACACCCAACGCCAACCGATCATGTGGCCCAGCAGGGCGGCCATCGGTACACCCAGCGCCAACGCGAGCGGCACGCCGAGCATCGCGACAGCCAGCGCACGTCCTTGCCGCGCCGGACTCACGAGGCGACGCGCATACGTCGCGATCTCGCTCCAGGCGAGGCCCGTCGCGAGACCGACGACGAAGCGCGCGGCGAGCGTGATCGCGAAATGCGTCGAGAACGCGGTGACGAGATTGCACGCGGTGAAGCCGAGCAGGGCGGCGATGAGCACCGTGCGCCGCGACCAGCGTTGCAGCAGCGCGGTGAGCGGCACGGCGCCGAGGCCGGCGCCCAGCGCGCACAGCGTGACGAGTTGGCCCGCCCACGATTCGGAGACGGCAAAGCCGTCGGCCAGTTGCGGGAGCAAGCCGGCGGGCACGGTCTCGTTGGCAGCGGCGCAGAAGGTGGCGAGCATGAGCGCGACGAGCGAAGCCCATGGCATGGCCTCGCTGCCCGCATCCGGGCCGGCAGCCGGGACAGTCCGGGCAGCGGTGGCGCGTTGTGATGACGCGACGCAGGTAGCGCGAGAGCAGGGAGAAGACATGGTCATGATTGCCAATGAAAGCCCCGGGCCGGGGCGACGTGACGTAGTCTGCCAACGCGCGCTATATTTGATAATCCGTCGTGAGATTGAATGACTTTCAAATCCAGATAGAAAATGGCCACTGACAGATTGGGCGACATGCGGCTTTTCACGAGTGCGGCAACACTGGGCAGCCTGTCGGCCGCCGGGCGCAGGCTTGGCCTTTCGCCGGCGGCGGCGAGCGCGCGTCTGGCCAAGCTCGAAGCGTCGCTGCAGACGCGTCTTTTCGTGCGAACGACGCGCGCATTGCGTCTCACCGACGAGGGGCGGGTCTACCTCGCGCATTGCCTGGTGGCCCTGCAGGCCATCGATGATGGCGAGGCGGCGCTGCAGGCGGGCTGTGCGGCGATTCGCGGCAAGATCCGGCTATCGGCGTCGACCGACTTCGGGCTGCACACGCTGTCACCGTGGCTCGACGAATTCATCGCGCGTCATCCGGACGTGCGCCTGTCGCTCACGCTGACCGATTCGCTGTCCAATCTGGTGCAGGACGACGTCGATCTCGCCATCCGCTTCAGCGAGCCGGACGACGGCACGCTCGTGGCGCGGCGCCTCGCGCCGATGTGCCGGGTGCTGTGCGCGTCGCCGGACTATCTCGCGCGGCATGGCGAGCCGCACACGCCGGAGGCCTTGTCGGCGCATCAGTTCATCGTGCTGGTGACGTCGGCGGGGCCGCTCAATGAATTTCACTTCCGCAAGGGCGAGGCGACGTGGGCGTTTACCGTGCCGATGGCGCAGGCCTGGGAGACGAATGACGGGACGCTTGCGCGCCGATGGGCGCTCGACGGACGCGGCATCGTGCGCAAGACGCTCTGGGATGCGGCGCACGACGTCCGTGCCGGCCGGCTGAAGATACTGCTCTCGGACTACATCGCGAAGGAGCCGGGAGTGTATGCCGTGCGCCATCGCACGCGCTACATGGTGCCGCGGGTGCGGGCGCTGCTCGACTTCCTGATCGAACGGTTCGCCCGGGAATCGGCCGGGTGGCCCGATATCGGCGCGTGTGGGGTTTGACTTCGTGTCATGATACGGCATGGCCCTGATCCCGCTCTTCCCGCTTGGCAACGCCCTGTTTCCCGCCGGGGTGTTGCATCTGCGCATCTTCGAGGTGCGCTATCTCGACATGATCAAGCGATGCCTTGCCGACGGCACCGAATTCGGTGTCGTCGTCTTGCGCCAGGGCAGCGAGGTGAGGCTGCCCGACAGCGTCGAGGAGCCGGCGATGGTCGGCACGATGGCGCGTATCGACGACTGGCGCGCGCCGATGCCCGCGCTGCTCGAACTGGTGTGCCGCGGCACGACCAAGTTCCGGCTTTCATGCGCGCAGCCGGGTAAATACGGGCTATGGATGGGCGAGGCCGAGATGCTGCCCGACGACGCGCCCGTCGAGATCCCGGACGGCCTGCAGATTAGTGCCGACACGCTCGGCAAGTTGATCGCGGGGCTGCAGCGCGATCCCGCACGCGCTGCGAAGTTGCCGCTGGCGCCGCCTTACCGCCTCGACGAGTGCGGCTGGGTCGCCGACCGGTGGGCCGAACTGCTGCCGCTGCCCGCGCACGAGAAGGAAACGTTGCTCGGCATGGCCGATCCCGTCGCGCGCCTCGCACGCATTCAGGCGTTCCTCACCGATCACGGCGTGTTGTCGTGAGGGCTTGCGCCGCCGCACGCGTCGGCAACCGCTTGCGGCCCTCGCGCAAGGCCCGAACGCATTCCCGCCCGCGCGACATCGCGTCTTGCATGGGCGCTTCGGCGCCCCCGGTTCGCCAACTCGGGCGACAACGGCTCAGGCGAAAACGCGGCGACAACAACTCAGGCGATAATGCCGCCTGCAACGGTTTCTCTGCTGCCCTCACCGGGCACGCTGCGTGCAGCGTCGCCGCACGGCAGCATCGTCACAGAACACCATGACAGTCCAAGTCCAGATCAACGAAGAACTCAAGGCGTACATCGACCCGCTCACGCCTGACGAATACGCCGCACTCGAGCAAAGTCTGTTGGCCGAAGGGTGCCGTGACGCCCTGGTCCTCTGGGGCGACGTACTCGTCGACGGGCACAACCGTTACGAGATCTGCCGCAAGCACGGCATCGAATTCCGGACGGTGCAGAACACAACGTTCCGCTCGATGGAGGACGTCCATCTGTGGATGATCGACAATCACCTCGGGCGTCGCAGCGTGTCGGATTACCAGCGCGGGGTCCTGGCGCTGCGCAAGAAGACCATCCTGGAAGCGCGCACGGCCGCGATTGCCACGGCGCCGCCGGCCGCCGGGGAGGTCGCATCGACCGACGCGCACGCCCCGAAGGACAGCGCGAAGGCTGCCACGGCGCACACCATGGCGCTCACGCGGGCGGCGCTCGCCCGTGCGGCCCGCCTGTCGAGCAACACGCTCGGACAGATCGAGCGGATCCATAACGCCGCCGCGCCCGAACTGGTGGAGGCGGTCAAGCGCGGCGACGTGTCGATCAACGCAGCGGCTGCCGTGTCGACGTTGCCGCAAGCGGCGCAGGTCGCGGCCGTTGCGGCCGGCAAGCAGGAACTGCGCGAGCTGGCGCGCCAGGTGCGCGAGGCGCGTCCCGCCAAGCCGCGCAAGGCAAAGGAAGCGGTCGAGCCGGAAGAGGACGACGGCATGCCGCCGTGGGACACGAGCGCCGATCCCGCGCAGGAACTTGCCCGTCTGGCTCGCGAGCTCAAGGCGGTGAGCGCGGAGCGCGACGCGCTCAAGAAAAAGGTCGCGCACCTGAGCATTGCGCTGGCCGAGGCGCGGGCCGGCAGGTAAGGCGCGTGCCGCCGCGAAGTGTGCTCTAATCGCGCCATGCGAACTCCCGGACCCCAAGCCCGCCATCAGGTCATCCGCGACACGCTCCGAGACGAGATCTTGAGCGGCGTGCTCCCGGGTGGGTATCAACTGCGTCAGGAAGCGCTGGCCGAGCGTTTCCAGGCCAGCCGCGTTCCCGTGCGCGAAGCCTTGCGGCAGCTCGAAGCCGAGGGGCTGGTCACGCATCACCTGAACCGCGGCGCAACCGTGGCGAGCATGAACCTCGAGCAGTTGTGCGAATTGCTCGACATCCGCGTGGCGCTCGAATGCCACGCGGCAAAGCTGGCGGTGCCGAACATGGCCGAACGCGACTTCCAGCTGATGGAACAGATCCTGGCCGACTACTCGGCCTCGGAAGTCGTGTCGGCGTGGGCCGAATACAACCGGCGCTTCCACCTGGCGCTCTCGGCGCCCGCGAACAACCGGCGTTTGCGCATGCTCATCGAGGAGTATTGCCTGAACACCGATCGGTACTCGCATCTCGCGATGTCGCAGGCCACCGGCAAGGAGAAGCCGCAGCACGACCACTACGAGATCCTGGCGGCATGCCGGCGTCGCGACGTCGGTGCGGTCGTTTCGCTGCTCGAAGCCCACATCCTCGCCACGCGCAACGAAATCAAGGCGCTGGCACGACTGGACAGCAGCTTCCTTTCCCGCGCCACGCTCTGAGCGCGTTCGCCTCACCGCGGATTGGCTCCGTGGGTGTATCAAGTTCATTCCATTTGTGAATTCACGGCACGAATATTGTGCGTTTGTGGGGACTTCTGCCGCTCGTGGGAATTCGACACACTGGGGTTTTGGGTCGCACCGTTCAACCGACGTTGAGCGGCTTGTGCGACGTTTTCGACAGGAGTGGTAGCCATGAATCTTCCCGCCTTCGGCCTGGGCACGTTTCGCCTGAAGGGCCAGACCGTTTTCGACGCCGTCACCAACGCATTGGCGCTTGGGTACCGCGCCATCGACACGGCGCAGATCTATGAAAATGAAGCCGACATCGGCCGAGCGCTGGCCGTATCGAACGTCAAGCGTGACGAGCTGTTCCTCACGACCAAGATCTGGGTGGACAATTTCGCGCAGGACAAGCTGATTCCGAGCCTCAAGGAGAGCCTGTCCAGGCTGGGCACCGATCATGTCGACCTGACGCTCATTCACTGGCCGTCGCCGGGCAACGCCGTGCCGATGGCCGAATATCTGGGTGCATTGCGCGAGGCGCGCGAGCAGGGCCTGACGCGTGCCATCGGCGTGTCCAACTTCACGATTGCGTTGTTGCAGCAGGCTATGGGCATCGTCGGGCCGGGCGAGCTGGCCACCAACCAGGTCGAGTTGAGCCCGTATTTGCAGAACCGCAAGCTCGCCGAGTTTGCCCGCGCGCAGGATATTGCGCTGACGTCCTACATGACGCTCGCCTATGGCAAGGTGCTGGGCGATCCGGTGCTCGCCGGAATTGCCCAGGCGCATGGTGCGACCACGGCGCAGGTCGCGCTGGCGTGGGCGATGCAGCAGGGCTATGCCGTGATTCCGTCGTCGACCAAGCGCGAGCATCTGGCGAGCAACATGAAGGCGCGCGAGTTGCGCCTGAGCGACGACGAGATGGCGCGGATCGCCACGCTCGATCGCAACGACCGGCAGGCCAATCCGGCGTCGCTCGCCCCGGCCTGGGACTGAGCGAGCCAGCGGCGGCGGGCGGGCGTTGGCGAAAAGTTGATGCGCGCGCCTCGCCTCAGGTGCTATCGTGGGCGGCATCACGTCCGGTGAGGTGAACGCACCATGGCTGCCAGCCCCGCAAATCCCGCGTCGGTACCGCATTCGTCTCCCTCGAAGATTGCCACGGTGATTCGCGTCACCAGCGGCAACTTCATGGAGATGTTCGACTTCTTCCTGTTCGGCTTTTACGCCACCTACATTTCCGCCACGTTCTTCCCGTCGGGCGACGAGTTCGCGTCGCTCATGCTCACCTTCATGACGTTCGGCGCGGGCTTCCTGATGCGGCCCTTGGGCGCGATCATCCTTGGCGCGTATGTGGACCGGATTGGCCGGCGCAAGGGGCTCATCGTCACGCTGTCGATCATGGCGATGGGCACCATCCTGATCGCCTTCGTGCCAGGCTTCGCGACTATCGGATACGCGGCGCCGTTTCTCGTGCTTGTCGGCCGGCTGTTGCAGGGGTTCTCGGCGGGCGTGGAGCTGGGCGGGGTGTCGGTCTACCTGTCCGAGATGGCGACGCCGGGCCGCAAGGGCTTTTACGTGAGCTGGCAGTCGGGCAGCCAGCAGGTGGCGATCATCGTGGCAGCGCTGCTCGGGTACTGGCTCAACAAGTGGCTCACGCCGGCGCAGGTGGCCGATTGGGGCTGGCGCGTGCCGTTCTTCATCGGCTGCATGATCGTGCCGGTGCTGTTCATGATCCGGCGTTCGTTGCAGGAGACCGAGGCGTTTCTGGCGCGCAAGCACCGTCCGGGAACGGGCGAGATATTCCGGTCGATGGTGCAAAACTGGGGGCTCGTCATTGCGGGCATGATGCTCGTGGCCATGACCACCGTGTCGTTCTACCTCATCACCGTATATACGCCGACCTTCGGCAAGTCCGTGCTGAAGCTCTCCACGACCGATGCGCTCGTCGTTACCTTTTGCGTCGGCGTGTCGAACTTCTTCTGGCTGCCGGTGATGGGAGCGTTGTCCGACCGAGTCGGCCGCCGGCCATTGCTGATCGCGTTTACCGTGCTGACCATCCTGACCGCTTACCCCGCGATGGCATGGCTCGTGGTGCAGCCGAACTTCGGCAAGATGCTGCTGGTCGAGTTGTGGCTGTCGTTCCTCTACGCCAGCTACAACGGCGCGATGGTCGTGGCGCTGACCGAGATCATGCCGGTCGACGTGCGCACCGCGGGCTTTTCGCTGGCGTACAGCCTGGCGACGGCATTGTTCGGTGGCTTCACGCCGGCGGTGGCGACAGGCCTGATCGGGCTCACGGGCAACAAGGCGGCGCCCGGCTGGTGGATGACCTTTGCGGCCGTGTGCGGGCTGATTGCCACGCTCGTGCTGTACCGCAAGCGCGGCATGCCGGACGCGGATGCGGCCATGGCGTCATGAAGTGAACGGTAACGGCTGCCGTGCGAGAATAACGCATTGCCGACAGCGGCCAATTGCGCCGTGCGTTGCCGGCCCTGCGGGGATGGCTGCGGACGGCGGCTTTTCGTCAACGTTTCATGAATCGAGATTTACCTCCGACCGACGAGACCTACATGGGCTTAGCGCTGGCGCAGGCGCGCGCCGCGATGGCAAAGGGCGAGGTGCCGGTCGGCGCCGTGGTGGTGTGCGACGGGCGGGTGGTGGCCGTGGGCCACAACTGTCCGGTGGGCGGCCATGACCCGTCTGCGCACGCCGAGATGCAGGCACTTCGCGCGGCGGCACAGGCCTTGGGCAACTACCGGCTTCCCGAATGCGAGTTGTACGTGACGCTCGAGCCGTGCGTCATGTGCGCGGGCGCGATCATGCACGCGCGTATCAGGCGGGTCGTCTATGGGGCGGCCGATCCCAAGACGGGCGCGTGCGGCAGCGTGGTCGACCTCTTTGCGGAACCCCGTCTGAACCATCATGCCGAAGTCGTCGGCGGCCTCATGCGCGATGAGTGCGTTGGCGTGCTTCAACAATTCTTCAGTGAGCGGCGCGCGGCGGCGAAGGCGCGGCGCTCGCCGGCGGCGTCCGAGTCGGATGGCGCCGGTGCAATCCCAACTCCGGAATCCCCCAACTGATGCAAAACAGGCTTGTCGAACTGATTGCCCCTTCGGGCTACGCGCCCAACGCCGAAGTGGCCGAGCGGGGCGTGCAGATGCTCGAGCGGCTCGGCTACAACGTCAGCAATCGCGAGGCGCTCGCGCGTCGCTATTTGCGCTTTGCCGGCACCGACGCGGAGCGCGTGGCCGAGATCAATCAACTGGCGCGGGGCGACCGTCCGTTGCCCGACATCGTGCTGGCCGTGCGCGGCGGCTATGGGGCGGTGCATCTGCTCGATCACCTCGACTACGAGGGGTTGCATCGTCGGCTATCGGGAGCGCCGGTAGCGATCGTGGGCCATAGCGACTTCACGGCCCTGCAACTCGCGTTGCTGTCGCAGGCGCACCTCACCACGTTCGCCGGGCCCATGTTGCTGGCCGACTTCGGTGCCGAGACGCCGAGCGACTTTACGCTCGGCCAGTTCCGGTCGGTGTTGGGCGCGCCCAGCCATAGTGTCGGATGGACGGGCGACGGGGCGAGCGGCGACATCGACGTGGCGGGCCCCTTGTGGGGCGGCAACCTGGCAATGGTGTGCAGCCTCATCGGCACGCGGTACTTGCCGAGGGTCGAGGGCGGCGTGCTGTTCGTCGAAGACGTCAACGAGCCGCCTTACCGGGTGGAGCGGATGATTTACCAGTTGCACCAGACGGGAATTCTGGCGCGCCAGCGCGCCCTGGTGCTGGGAGACTTCTCCGAATACCGCGTGAGCGACTACGACAACGGTTACGACATGGCGGCCATGATCGAGAACGTCCGGCGAGTCGTTGGCATCCCGATCGTGACCGATATGCCGTTCGGCCACTGTCGCGACAAGCTGACCTTGCCGGTCGGCGGACAGGCGAGGCTGCAGACGGCGGGAGCCCAGGTCACGCTCACGCTCACGGGATATCCCTATATCGCGAGCTGAACGGCCGGCCGAAGGCCGGGAAACCGAGCGCATTGCCATGCCGGGGCACGCCGGGCCGAGTCGACGGCCCGGCGTGCTTTTTTTACGGGGCGCGGTTTTCGTCGAATTTTGCCGTCGGGGGGCGGCCTTTGCCCGGGTTTGATCGCTCGAACGCGTCCATGTGCCGGACGTGGCGGTGCGTAACGCCGTCGTTGAACACCACGGGCGAGGGGCTGGCGACAGAGCGGTGGGGGGCGGTGAGGGGCGGTGAAGGCGCGGTGAGGGGCGGCCGGGCGGGCGACATGCGGACGGAATGCGACGGAATGCAGCGGAATGCGACGAAAAATGGTGCATTGCGCAAGCGACTATACGTCTGGCCGCAGCCTGACTATCTGATTATGGCTATGTTTAGCGCTCGGGGATTTGGCTAAACTTCATCGATCGTTTCGCTACCAGAAGGATGCCAGGACATCATGGCCAGCAACATCGGAAGTGCCAAGGACTATCCCCGTGACCTCGTCGGTTATGGCCGCCACGTACCGTTTGCCGACTGGCCGGGGCGTGCGCGCATTGCTGTGCAGTTCGTATTGAACTACGAAGAGGGCGGCGAGAACTGCGTGTTGCATGGCGACCGGGCGTCCGAGCAGTTCCTGTCCGAGATCATTGGCGCGGCAGCGTATGAGGCGCGTCACATGAGCATGGAGTCGATCTACGAGTATGGGTCGCGTGCCGGCGTGTGGCGAATCCTGCGCGAGTTCGAGCGTCGTGGTCTGCCGCTGACCGTGTTCGGCGTGGCGATGGCGATGCAGCGTCATCCCGAGGTGACGGCCGCGTTCCAGGAGCTCGGACATGAGATCGCGTGTCATGGCTGGCGCTGGATTCACTACCAGAACATCGACGAGGCGACCGAGCGCGAGCACATGCGCATTGCCATCGACATCTTCAAGGAGATGACGGGCAGCGCGCCGCTGGGCTGGTACACGGGCCGGGACAGTCCCAATACGCGCCGGCTGGTGGTCGAGCACGGCGGCTTCGTGTACGACTCCGACAACTATGGCGACGACCTGCCGTTCTGGACGCAGGTGCAGACGAGCCGAGGCGAAGTGAAGCCGCATCTGGTCGTGCCCTATACGCTCGATTCCAACGACATGCGCTTTGCCGCGCCGCAGGGTTTCAACACGGCGGATCACTTTTTCCACTATCTGCGTGATGCGTTTGACGTCTTGTATGCCGAGGGCGACGAGGCGCCGAAGATGTTGTCGATCGGAATGCATTGCCGGCTGCTGGGCCGTCCGGGCCGATTCGCGGCGTTGCAGCGCTTTCTCGATCACATCGAGAAGCACGATCGTGTGTGGGTGTGCCGTCGGATCGACGTGGCGCGCCACTGGCAGGAGCGCCACCCGTTCGTGGCGGCCTGAGATGTTGAGAGCGACTGCCGCGTCCGGGAAAACGGCGGGCGGTCAAAGCAGATTGAATCCGACAGGCGTCATCGGGCTGCGCGAGTACGTGCGGCGGGGCGCCACCATGTTCTGCAGGAGAGCAGTCAATGAACGCCCCGTTGCCTATGACCCGACGTACCGTTGCCGAGCTTTCGGCGTTGCCGCGTGCCGAGTTCGTGGCCGCGCTCGACGGCATTTTCGAGCACTCCCCGTGGGTGGCCGAAGCGGCTTGGGAGGACCGACCGTTCGCCACGGTGGCGGCATTGCACGACGCCATGTGCCAGGCCGTCATCAACGTGGGCGAGGGGCCGCAGCTCGACCTCATTCGCGCGCACCCCGAGTTGGCCGGCAAGGCCGCGGTGCGCGGCGAGCTGACGGCCGAATCGACGCGCGAGCAGGCGGGGGCGGGTCTCGACCAGTGCAGCACGGAGGAATTTGCGCGGCTCACCGAGCTCAACGACGCGTACAAGGCCAAGTTCGGTTTTCCGTACATTCTGGCAGTGCGTGGGCATACGCGCAGCAGCATCATCGAGAACTTCGCGAAGCGGCTCGAGAACAGCCGGGCCGACGAAATCGAGGAGTGCCTGCGCCAGATTTTCCGGATCGCGGGTTTCCGGTTGCAGGACCTGGTGAGCGACTGAGCGCTTGCCATCGGGCGGCGAGACGTCGCCCGGATTGTTTTCAAGAGAATCGAAGTTCAGTTTCAGGACATTACCGAGCATCAAGGAGTTGGCATGGCCCTCGCCCCGCAAGATCCGAACGCACCGGAATTCGTGCGCCGTTACGTCAATCTGGCCGATCCGCGTCTGGGCGCGCAGGCGCTGCAGGCCAGCGACGAGTTCTTCGCGGCCAAGGAGCGCATGCTCAACCCCGAGCCTGCGGTCTTCATTCCGGGCAAGTATGACGAGAACGGCAAGTGGATGGACGGCTGGGAGACGCGCCGCAAGCGCGTGAACGGTTACGACTGGTGCGTGGTCAAGCTCGCGCGCGCGGGCGTGCTCTACGGCGTTGACCTCGACACCAGCCACTTCACCGGCAACTTCCCGCCGGCCGCCTCGCTCGAGGGCTGCTACAGCCCGAGCGGCGATCCTTGCGCGTCGGCCGAGTGGTTCGAACTGCTGCCCTCGACCACCCTGCAGGGCAATGCGCACCACTACCACGCGATTGCCGAGCAGCGCGCGGTGACGCACGTGCGCGTGAACTTGTATCCCGACGGGGGTCTGGCCCGTCTGCGCCTGTACGGCTTGCCGCAGGGCGACTGGGCCCACCGTTCGCGCGACGCGCTGATCGATCTGGTGGCAATGGAAAACGGCGGGTACGTCGTGGCGGCGAACAACCAGCATTTCGGATTGGCGTCGAACCTGCTGATGCCGGGCCGCGGGGTGAACATGGGCGATGGCTGGGAGACGCGCCGCCGGCGAGAGCCGGGCAACGACTGGGCCATCATCGCGCTGGCGCAGCCGGGCGAGATCGAGAAGATCGAAGTCGATACGGCGCACTTCAAGGGGAATTTCCCGGACCGGTGCTCCATCCAGGCGGCCTACGTGACGGGCGGTACCGAGCAGTCGCTGATTACCCAGTCCATGTTCTGGCCGGTGTTGCTGCCCGAGCAGAAGCTGGCGATGGACAGGCAGTTCGTCTTCGAGGCGCCGGTGCAGAAGCTGGGGGCCATCACGCACATTCGCTTCAACATCATTCCGGACGGCGGGGTGTCGCGTCTGCGGCTGTGGGGCCGCCTGAGCGAGAAGACGGCATAAGGCCAGACCAACGCTCCTCGCACCGGCTGCGAGGAGAAAAAGAAAAGCGCATGCAGACACAAGGAGAACGTGATATGTCGGGTCCGACGTTGAAGATAGCGCGATTGACGCGAGAGGCGTTCGCGCCGTTTGGGGATGTGATCGAGTTGTCGGGCGCGAAGCATTTTGCGATCAATGGCGGGACGACGGAGCGGTATCACGATTTGGCGACGGTGGATCTGGG